>JBFJTO010000100.1:0-5765 GCA_041625295.1 Acidimicrobiia bacterium
ACGAAGAGGCCTCCTCTGCCAGTTCAGGGTCCGTCTCTCCGTCTTCACGAAGCGTGTCGCTCACAGCATCCGCCACCAACGCCATGGCCGAGTAGAGCTGGGCTTGATAGTGAGATGCCATGCGCTGGCAGGCAGCCATGACGACAACCCGATCGTGGCCCGACAGGGCTCGCACATCTATCGAGGAGAGGACCGCACCCAGCAAGATGCCCGGTTCGAGTTCTGCAAGGTCGGGTGGGATGGCAGAGGCCGTGGTTCCATCATCGTCGGGGATCAGAGGGAGAGCGGCGTCGCACCGATCGGTCTCGGTGAGCCAATCCGCGATCTCGCCATCGACGATCCAACTATCGAACATATGTTCGATGATATCGGACGGGTAAGACAGAAACCAGCCCTAACCGACCACTAACCCCCCACCAGACCCTCGGTGAAGGGAGGGTGGAAGAGGGCGTGCCATCCACCGGTGTGCCAGAAGACCACCGGCCCATCCAGGGACGGCGCATCGCCGATGAGGCCGGCCAAGCCCTTGCCGCTGTAGATCGGGTCGCAGAGGATCGCCTCGGTCCTGGCCAGCAGCTTGATTGCCCGGTCACACGCCTCGGTGGACGCCCCGTACCCCGCTCCGATCCAGCCAAAGTCGAGCGAAACCTCGACATCCAGATCACGCCGGCCCAAAAGGGCGCCCGCCTCGAGCGCGAGTGCACGATGGTGTGCAACCGGGTCGTCGTGGACTTTGCCCGCAGACACGCCCCGCACCCTCGGACCGTCACCCGCCAGGGCCTTTCCCAGGATCAGCCCGGCATGGGTGCCGCCCGAGGTGGACGTGTGATAGACCGCCGAGGGCCGAATGCCCGCAGAGTCGAGTTGATCGGCCAACTCGAACCACGCCACCGCGAATCCCAGGGTTCCCAACGGGGAGGAGCATCCCACCGGGGCTCGATAGGGTCGGCGGCCTCGAGCCTCCAACTCAGCCGCAACCTCCTCGACCATCTCGTTGAGTCGGTCCCAACCGACGTCTCCAGCCCAACGGATCTCGGCACCGACGAGACGATCGATGACGAGGTTCCCGGTCGGCCAATCCGGTTCGTCGCCAGAAAGCACCAACACCGAGTCCATCCCCAGAGCCGCGGCCGCTGCAGCTGCGGTACGCGCAGAATTCGACTGGCCGGCGCCGGTGGTCACCAGGACGTCGCACCCCGATGCTCTGGCGTCGGCGAGAAGGAAATCCAGCTTGCGGATCTTGTTTCCGGCGAGAGCCGGGGAGCCAATGTCGTCCCGCTTGGCCCAGACCTCGAGCCCGATCGCAGCCGAGAATCGGTCCAGTCTTTGCAAAGGTGTCGGGTCGATGAACAACCCGGAGCGGGGTAACGATTGAAGGACTGCTGGAGCGTGCATCGAAGGTAACAATATCCCAGGTGGCCATTAGGGTGCCGGGATGCTTCACGACTACGGAAATATTGCTGTCGGCGACCTCGAGCCGGCCGTTGAAGAGGGAATCGCAGCAGCCGAAAAAGTGGTCGCCGCGATCGTCTCCGAACCCAGACCCACCTACGAGACGATCCTGGCCCCGCTCGACGAAATCACGGACATGGTCACGCGTCTCGATGGCCAGACCGCCTTCATGGGATACGTGCATCCCGATGCCGACGTGCGGTCGACAGCCAAGACCATGGAGGAGCGTCTCTCCAAGTGGGGTGTGGAGCTAACTTTTCGCGACGACCTGTATGCCGCGGTAAAACGCTATTCGGAAACCGACGACGCCGCGGGCCTGATGGGCGAGCGGGCCCGTCTCCTCGAATTCACGATGCGAGACTTCCGGCGCGCAGGGCATGAACTCGACGCCGGTTCCCGCCAGAGGGTCAAGGAACTGACCACCAGGCTCGTGGAACTCGGCGTGAAATTCGAGCAGAACATCGCCGACGACGACTCACACTTGTGGGCGACCCGCGAGGAACTCGACGGACTGCCAGATTCGTATGTCGAGGGCCTGGATGCCGACGAAGCCAACGGCACTTACAAGGTGACGATGGCCTATCCCCACGTGATCCCGCTCTTCGACAACGCCCGGCGACGCGACCTCCGCGAGAGGGTGCACCGCCTATTCAACAACCGGGCAGTGGAACTGAACCGTCCCCTTCTCGAAGAAGCGGTGGCCGTTCGAGAAGAGATAGCCGGGATCTTTGGCCAAGAGTCGTGGGCGCACCACCAACTCGAAGTCCGCATGGCCAAGACGCCAGAAAACGTGCAGGCCTTCTATGACTCGCTCTTACCCCCACTGACCAAAGCCGGCAACGCCGAGGTGGCCCAAATGTCGGCACTGCTCGAAGTGGACACCGGGGAGACCACCCTCCGCGTATTCGATTGGCGTTACTACGACACCCAACTCCGCAAGACCGACTACGGGGTCGACCCCATGGAGGTTGCGGACTACTTCCCGCTCGAGCAAGTGGTAGAGGGAATGTTCGAGATCACGGGAGAGGTTTTCGGACTTCGATACGAGAAAGTGGACGCCTCCACCTGGCATCCCGACGTTGTGACCCATGCCATAGTTGACAGCCGGACCGACGAGACGCTGTGCCATTTCTACATGGACCTCTACCCCCGAGAAGGCAAGTTCAGCCACGCGGCAGCTTTCACGCTCGTACCCGGCAAGCTGCTTGCCGACGGCAGCTATCAACAACCGGTTTCGGCCATCGTCGCCAACTTTACGAAGCCGACCAGGACCGCACCTTCACTTCTCCAGCACACAGAGGTGGAAACCCTCTTTCACGAGTTCGGGCACATCCTTCACCAGACACTCACAAAGGCGGAACTGGCGCGGTTCTCGGGTACCAACACGGAAAGGGACTTCGTAGAAGCGCCCTCGCAGATCATGCAGCACTGGGTGTGGAAACCTTCGGTTCTTTCCCGTTTCGCCCGCCACCACGAGAGTGGCAAGCCGATACCGGAGTCCCTGGTCCGGCGGCTGACCGATGCCATGCGCCTGAACATGGCCATCACCAAGCTACGCCAGGCGACATTCGGAGTCCTCGACATGCGCCTGCACGGGACGGAGCACCCAAAGGACGTCGACCGGATCCTCAGCGACGCCACGTCCATTTCGCTGCTGCCTCTTGAAGAGGGCACGTTCTTCCCCGCGAGCTTCGGCCACATCCTGGGCGGATACGACGCCGGCTACTACGGATACCTGTGGTCCGAGGTGTACGGAGACGACATGTTTTCGAGGTTTGAAAACGAGGGTTACACGAGTCCAGAAGTGGGCGCCGACTACCGCCGGATCATTCTCGAACGGGGCGGATCTGAAGATGCTCTCGACCTGCTGCGCCAATTCTTGGGCCGCGAACCCGACAACGCCGCCTTCCTCGAGAAGTTGGGCATCTGAGAGGAACCGCGAGGGCACGCCTTTCGTCGAACAAGAAGACGTCGAAAGATTCCTGCGAAACCTGGAACAAGCCGGTTGACCGGTCGGTTGAAATGAATCAGGACCTCGCGAAAGGAGGCCGGACAATGTCCGACATCTTGAAGGGAAACAGCGTGAAAGGCGTTTCACGTCCCTCCCGCGACTTTGGGGCAGGCAGGGTGTGCTCAGACAAGGGGTGCGACACCAAGCTCAGCCGGTACAACCGGCGTGAATACTGCCACAACCATGCACCCGTGCGTTACCCACGCGTACGCGGCAGGGTTCTTCCCGAAGGAACATGAGATCACCCGAGCGCTGCCAGACAAGGTTCTCTCCCCCTCCCAGAATCGGTAGCACTCAGGTCGAGGCCCCGGCGTACTTCCCCGCCGGGGCCTCACGATTCGTCTTAATAGGCCTCCAAGGCGTCTTTCAGCACGCTGAGAGCCGTGACGCGATCCTTCCAACCGATCACGGCTGTCTTCTTCTTTTCGAGGTCCTTGTACACGGCGAAGAAATGCTCGAGTTCGCTGAGTAGATAGTCGGGAAGGTCTGTTATCTCCTGGGTGTCCTCCCAGCGAGGGTCACCGAACGGGACCGCTATCAGCTTGTGATCGGGGAGTCCCTGGTCCTCCATCATGAACAGACCGATGGTCCGGATCTTGACCCGACATCCGGGAAACGTCGGCTCTCCCACCAACACGAGCACGTCCAGAGGATCGCCGTCCTCGGCGAGAGTGTCCGGTATGAAGCCGTAGTCGGCCGGATACCTCGTGGCGGTGAAGAGCATCCTGTCGAGAAAGATCTCGCCGGTGGTGTGGTCCATCTCGTACTTGTTGCGACTCCCGCGCGGGATCTCGACGACCATCGTCAATGGTTTGGTGATCATCGGGACAAAGCTAGCCAGGTCTCAACCCTCGCCCAGATACCGCTCGATCTCCTCCACCAACTGGAGGGCAGGATCTGTATCGGAGTCGCCGGTGAGGCTCTCGGCCTCCAGGCCCTGGACGTATTCCCTGATCTCAGACCGGGAGACAGCGGCATCGACGTCCCGGCGATATATGGCCGCCGCCTCGAAGAATTCGCCGGTGGCGATGTCTGTGCCCAGGATCGAGTTGAGTTTCTCGATCAGGGCCAGGGTTCCCGGCGGATAGTCCTGACCGGACAGATAGTGAGGCACGGCTGCCCAGATCGAAAGCACCGAAATCCCGGTTTCGGCTGCCAGCGAGGTGACAACACCGGTGATGCCTGTGGGACCCTCATAGTTGGAAACCTCGAGACCCCACTCCTCGATCGAGGCCGCACTGGCACCGGATCCGATCAGCGGCACCGGAGCGGTGTGCGCCACTTCGCCCGCAAACGCTCCCAGGGTCACGAGACGATCGACGCCCATCGATTGAAAGTGACCGAGGATCTCCTGCGTGAACGACCTCCAGGCGAAGTTGGGCTCGTGCCCGGTGACCACCACGATCTCCCCGCTACCTGCCTGAACCAACCACAATTCTGTGTCCGGCCAGGAAAGCTCGCGCCGGCCGGAGTCGTCGAAAGCGACCTGCGGACGATTGACCTGGAAGTCGATGTGGCGCTCGCAGTCGATGGTTCCCAGATGCTCGACCGGGTAGGCGTCGAGAAGTGCTCTCACCGCGCTGGTCGCAGATTCACCCGCATCTCCCCACCCTGCGAATGCGGCGACACCGTCTCGTCTCGTCATGGATCCACGCTAACCGGGTGGTCTGCGTAGCGACGGCGGTCTCGAGAGTCTGCCGAGGAACAAGAGTGTGCGTGTCCAGGCCAACTCGTCCTGCACCGGAGAAAAGGCCTGCGACTCCGGATCGAGAAACCCGTCATCGACATTCCGATAGATGTGAAAAGTGCCGTCGATCCCGAGACTACGGAGATGCATCTCGAACCGATAGGCGTTGGCGGCGTCGCTGCCGTGCTCGGCGAAGTGGCCCAGGTATCCGGGGGGAGCCGAGGATCGACGCACCTCTCCGGCACGGGCGGGAAGCCCGCTCTCGAATCCGACAACGGCTCTGATACGCGAGTCGAGCACGGGGGCACCGAGGGCGATGGTTCCAGCCTCGCCAAACCCGACCAGCGCCACTGCACCCGACCCTGACGCTTCGATGACTGAGGGGATGCGGGCTCCCAACTTCAGCGGACGGCCAGCCTAAAGAATCAGGGGACGCACGGGTTGTCATTGGGCCGGATTGCCCCAGTACTGGATGTGCCAAGGTCGGACTCGCCGCCATTCACACCCGTGAGCAAGTAGAAGGCGATCTCACCAGACCCTAGGGCGGGGCCGTCTTGCCAAAAGGTGGCTGTCATGTTGCAACTCCGTCCGGCGAGCGGAACGAGGAGTGGGTCC
>JBFJTO010000101.1:0-5730 GCA_041625295.1 Acidimicrobiia bacterium
CCCACCTGGACCCAGACCCTGGCCGGATATCTACCCTTCAAGTGGAGCTTTCAATTCCCGATCGAGGTACTGATCGGGAGGCTGTCACCAATCGAGATCGTCTCCGGCCTGGGAATCCAGATCCTGTGGGCAGTGGGGATGGGTGCGGTAATGGCCGTGATCTGGAGAGTGGCGATCAAGCGTTACGCGGCGGTGGGTGGATGAGCGACCCCAAAGCTGCAGGACCCGCCCGCCTCGCCTTCATCCACTTCCGGATCGGGGCCCTGAACGAGATGCAGTACCGGGCCAACTTCTTCATCCAACTGATCAACTCTCTCATCGCCTTGGGAACCGGTCTCGTGGCCATCGCCCTGGTCTACTCACACACCCAGGACCTCGGCGGCTGGACCCAGCCCGAGCTATTGGCGGTCATGGGCGTCCACATCCTGGTGGGCGGCATAGTTCGGACCTTCGTCCAACCGAACATGAACCGACTCATGGAAGACGTCATGCAGGGAACCCTCGACTACGCCCTGACCCGGCCGGCCGACTCCCAACTACTGGCGAGCATTCGCGAGGTTTCGATATGGCAGTTGGTCGACGTTCTCATAGGCATCGCCGTCGTCGGATGGTCGGTGCACGAGGTGAGTGGGACCGTGGGTCTGGTGACGGCGTCGACATTCGTCGTCGCCATCACGTGCGGGTCGGTGATTCTCTATTGCATCTGGCTGATCGCCACCACGTCGGCATTCAAGGTGATACGCATCGACAATCTGGTGCAGCTGATGAACGGCATCTATGAGGCGGGGCGCTGGCCGGTCACGGTTTACCCGGGATGGCTTAGGGGCACGCTCACTTTCCTGATTCCCCTCGCCTTTGCGATCACGGTCCCTGCCGAGATCGTCAGCCGGAAGATCGGACCGATCGAGATCGGATGGGCATTGTTGATCACGATCCTCTTCGCGTTGGCTGCGCGCCTGGCCTGGCACTGGGGAATCAAGAGCTACAACGGAGCTTCGGCCTGATCAGCTGAGTGGAACGCAGATCACCGGTCTGTTGGCGCCGAGGATGATCTGCTGGGCGTGACTTCCCAACAACAGCTTGCCCACCCGTGAACGATTCTTGACCGTGATCACGATCGCGTCTGCATCAAGGGCGTCGGCCAACCGGTGGATCTCCATGGCCGGATCCCCCCACACGACGACGGTCTCGACGTCGATGTCGTTGACGACACCTTGCATGAGGTCGGCCAGCTTGGCGCGGGCTCGCTCCTCGGCCTGCGCCCTGGCAGGCACTGTGCCGGCCTCACTGTCACCAACGGTGACCGAGGCGCTGGTCAACACATGAACAACGGTGAGCTTTCCGCCCGCGTCCCTTACGAGGTCGGCGGCGGCAGCAACGCCGGGGACCGACTTCCCTTCGAGATCCAACGGAGCGACGATGTTCTTCAGCTTCAAGCGATACCTCCGGATATAGAGGGTACCGCGCTCCTCGCCCTGCGTGTCGGAGTCATGAGCGACTGCGGAACTTCTGGCGTCATCTACGCTTCTCGATCGTGTCCGAGCCTCTCGTCTCAGCCCGCAACCTCGTAAAACGTTTTGGTGACTTCACCGCGGTCGACGGAATCGACTTCGACGTGGAGCGCGGCGAAGCATTCGGCTTTCTCGGACCCAACGGCGCCGGCAAAACGTCGACCATGCGGATGATTGGAGCGGTGTCCCCGGTCACCTCCGGGGAGCTCAGCGTTCTCGGCCTCGACCCCAATACCCGGGGAGTCGAGATTCGTTCTCGCATCGGTGTCGTGCCCCAATTGGACACACTCGATCTCGAACTCTCGGTACGCGAGAACCTCGTGATTTACGGCCGTTACTTCAACATGAGTCGAAAAACGCTCGAGCCACGGATCAAGGAACTTCTCGAATTTGTCAGGCTCGCCGAAAGGCGCGACGACAAGGTGGAACCGTTATCCGGCGGAATGAAGCGCCGGTTGACGATCGCGAGGGGTTTGATAAACGACCCCGACCTCCTCATCCTCGACGAACCCACCACCGGTCTCGATCCCCAGGCGCGCCATGCCCTCTGGGACCGCCTTTACGGTCTCAAAAAGCGCGGCGTGACCCAGATAATCACCACCCACTACATGGACGAAGCGGAACAACTCTGCGACCGGCTGGTGATCATGGACGCCGGCAAGATCGTCGACATGGGGTCACCTCGAGAGCTCATCCAACGCCACACCCGACGCGAAGTCGTCGAACTCAGATTCCCATCCGAGGTGAGGGAGGTCGGAGAAGCCTCGGTTCTTGCCAACTTCGACCGGGTTGAAGTTTTGCCCGATCGGCTGTTGGTCTCCACAGACAACGGCGACGAGATACTCACGAGCCTCGTCGACAGGGGCATCCATCCCGAATCGACCCTGGTGCGCCGCTCGTCGCTCGAGGACGTGTTTCTGCGGTTGACCGGTCGCAGTCTGGTGGACTGATGTCCACAGCATCGATGCGTATGTTCGAGGCTCACGCCCGGTTGTATCGGAAGAACTGGCGCGCCAGCGTTTTCTCCTCGTTCCTGAATCCCGTCTTGTTCCTCGTGGCCATGGGCGTGAGCCTGGGGACACTGGTAGATCGAGCGGGCGGACTGGGAGTGCCCTACCTCACATTCCTGGCACCGGGTTTGCTGGCCGCGACGGCAATGCAGACCGGTGTCGGCGAGGGTGCCTGGCCGATCATGGCCGGGTTCAAGTGGAGAAAGTCGTTCCACGTGGCGGTGACCACGCCGCTGGAACCTCTCGACGTTCTCCTGGGAACGCTGGCATGGGCCGCCTTGAGGGTCCTTGGAGTGGTCGTTGCCTATGCGTTGGTGATCGCCGCCTTCGGCGCGGTAGCGCTCGGGCCGTCTCTGCTCTCGATCGGCCCTGCAGCCCTCACCGGAGCCGCGTTCGTTGCCCCGGTGATGGCTTTCACGGCCCGGGCCGAGAAAGACACCGCACTCTCTTCGCTGATGCGCTTCGGGATCGTCCCTTTGTTCCTGTTCTCGGGGACCTTCTTCCCGATCACTCAGCTCCCGGTGTGGGTTCAGCCGATCGCCTACGTGACACCACTCTGGCACGGCGTGGAACTCACCCGCCTCGTGGCCACCGGAACCCCGACCACCCTTGCGCCGTGGGTCAATGTCTTGGCACTGATCGTTTTCGTGATCGCGGGGATCGCTGTGGCCGCACCCGCTTTCAGAAGAAAGCTGTTCATATGACCACGAGGATCCTGCCGCTCCGGGTGACACCGATCCCGGGATGGGGGGCCCGGCACATGCTCGAGCGCAACTTCCTCGTTTACCGGCGCTTGTGGCTGGTGATCTTCTCGGGCTTCTTCGAGCCGGTCTTCTACCTGTTCTCAATCGGAATCGGACTAGGCGCTTTGGTGGGCGATCTGAGCCTTCCCGACGGGCGAGCGATCTCATATGCGGCCTTTGTCGCTCCCGCGCTGCTCGGCGCGTCGGCAATGAACGGGGCTGTGTACGAGTCCACGTTCAACATCTTCTTCAAGCTCAAATACGAGAAGGTCTATGACGCTGTGCTGGCAACGCCCATGAAACCTGTCGACGTCGCCATTGGGGAGATCGCCTGGTCGCTGATCAGAGGCTTCCTCTATGCCGCCGGTTTCCTGGCGGTGATGGCGTTCATGGGTCTGGCCACCTCTCCTTTGGCGCTTCTTGCTCTCCCGGCGACGGTGTTGATCGGTTTCTCATTCGCCGCCGCCGGAATGGCGGCCACAACGTTCATGCGGGGATGGCAGGACTTCGACATGGTTGGTGTGGTCACCCTTCCCCTGTTCCTTTTCTCCGCCACCTTCTACCCGCTCGACGTGTACCCACCGATCATCCAGCAGCTCACGAAGATCTCGCCCTTGTATCACGGTGTCGAGTTGATACGGGGATTGACGTTGGGAAACCTCGACGCCGGCATGTTCGGGCATATCGCCTTTCTGGTGACCATGGGGGCGGTCGCGGCCACAATTGCATCCCGTCGAATCGGGAAACTCCTCCTTCCCTGATCGATCAAAGGCGGATACCCGCCTCCTCCCGAGTGTGTCCGCCATGATGCGTCCGCGGTCCCGCCGTCTAGGATCGCCCGCCATGGGTAGATCCATTCTCGGTGCAGTCGTGAAACGAGTGGAAGACCCGCGTTTCATCACCGGCAACGGGGCCTACATAACCAACATGGTGATCGAGGGCGCGCTTTGGATGGTTCCCGTTCGATCCACCATCGCCCACGGCACCATCGTGTCGATCGACACCGCGATGGCCACCGAATCACCAGGCGTGGTCGGAGTCTTCACAGCCCACGACCTCGCTCTCGACCCGATGCCGACCGACGCCCCCGGCCAACCCGAGGCCACCCGGCGTCCGGTGATCGCCGCCGACAGGGTCCGATTCGTGGGAGACATCGTCGCCGTGGTCGTCGCTGCCACGGAGCGACAGGCCGTGGACGCGGCGGAGTTGGTTTGGGCCGACATCGACCCACTTCCGGCAGTGCTTTCGCCTGAGGCCGCCCTTGAGGAGGACGCCCCGATCCTGTTTCCCGAGCACGGGAGCAACCTGGTGCTCCAGGGAGGCATAGAACCCGACCGGGATCCGCTCGCCGGAGCCGAGGTCGTGGTCCGCCAGAGGATCGTCCACCAACGAATGGCTGCCGTCCCGCTGGAGCCAAATGCCGCGGCCGCAGTACCCACCGGAGAGGGCAGACTCGACCTCTGGGTCGCCAGCCAGAACGTGTTTGCGCACCGCAGCGCCATCGCCAAGGTTCTCAGAGTCGACCGCGAGAATCTGCGGGTTCGGGTGCCGGACATGGGAGGCGGCTTCGGCGCCAAGATCGCGGTCTACCCCGAGCAGGCTCTGGTCGCGGCATTGGCGTTGGCTCTGGACCTGCCGGTGCGATGGCATGAACGCCGCAGCGAGAACATGGTGGCGATGACCCACGGACGGGCACAGATCCACGACGCCCAACTCGCCGCCAAACGGGATGGCACTATCACCGGCTTGCGCATCGACATGATCCAGGACGCCGGTGCATACCCCATATATGGGGCCTACCTGCCCAACTTCACGCAGCGTATGTCGGCGGGTCCCTATCGAATCCCGGTCGTTGCATTCAAATGGCAGAGTGTCGCCACGAATACCACGCCTACCCATGCCTATCGGGGCGCCGGTCGCCCTGAAGCCACGGTCACCCTCGAGAGAATGGTCGACCTGCTCGCCGCCGAGTTGGACATGGACCCGATCGCGATTCGCCGCCTGAACCTGATCGGGCCCGACGAATTCCCATACCGCTCGGCAACCGGAGAGCGGTACGACTCGGGTGATTACCAGGCGGCACTCGACCTCGCTCTGGCGACGGCTGACTACGACGCCTTGCGGGCCGAACAGGAAGCTGCCCGGAGAGCCGGCGACCGGATCCAACTCGGAATCGGAGTATCCACCTACGTCGAGGTGACTGCTCCCGGAGCGCGCAAGGAATGGGGCCAGGTGGAGGTTCACACAGATGGCACCGTGACCGCCTATTCGGGATCGTCGGCGCACGGGCAGGGGCACGAGACATCATTCGCCCAGTTGGTGTCGCAACGGCTAAATATCCCGATCGACAAGGTCCGCGTGGTCCAGGGCGACTCGAAAAAGGTGGCACGCGGGGTAGGAACCATGGGCTCACGATCGTTGCAGATGGGTGGAACCGCCGTGCTCCGCGCCGGCGACACGGTGATC
>JBFJTO010000102.1:0-5722 GCA_041625295.1 Acidimicrobiia bacterium
CGCCATGGCTCATCGGCTAAAAGGTACTCCGGGGATAACAGGCTTATACCCCCCAAGAGTCCATATCGACGGGGGTGTTTGGCACCTCGATGTCGGCTCGTCGCATCCTGGGGCTGGAGAAGGTCCCAAGGGTCGGGCTGTTCGCCCGTTAAAGCGGCACGCGAGCTGGGTTTAGAACGTCGTGAGACAGTTCGGTCCCTATCCGCCGCAGGCGCAGGAGATTTGAGAGGATCTGTCCCTAGTACGAGAGGACCGGGATGGACGTACCGCTGGTGTGCCAGTTGTCCTGCCAAGGGCACGGCTGGTTGGCTATGTACGGACGGGATAAGCGCTGAAGGCATCTAAGCGCGAAGCCCACCTCGAGATGAGATCTCCCACGGAGTTAATCCGGTAAGGCCCCTGGCAGAAGACCAGGTTGATAGGCCGGAGGTGTAAGTGCAGCAATGCATTGAGCCGACCGGTACTAATAGGCCGAGGGCTTGGATTGAATCCAAAAGACGTGCTCGCTATGGAGTGCTCGGAGTGCCGAGCAAACTCACCGGTTTGTCCGGTGGCGATAGCGGCGGGGTACCACCCGTTCCCTTTCCGAACACGGAAGTGAAACCTGCCAGCGCCGATGGTACTTGGGGAGCAATCCCCTGGGAGAGTAGGACACCGCCGGGCATTAAATGTGAGAGGGCCGGTCTATGACCGGCCCTCTTTGTCCTTTATGAAAGGCTCCTTACTTTGACACCTAGAGGTCCGCGACCCGGTCCCGGAGACCGCCGGTCAATCACGATTCAGCCTGGCGCGCCTTTGCCGCGCTGGGTGCGTGACGAGGTGGTCATGTCCACGCCGAAGGAGCGGCGCGAGTTGGCGCTGGTCGAACTAACCAAGGGCCTTCATGAGTACGCATCGGGCAGGTTTCCGGCTGCTGCGGGTGCGCTCAGCCGGGCAAAGGACCTCTCGCCACGGGCGGCCACGATTCGCGAACTCCTTGGTCTGGCGCTCTACGAGTCTGGGCAATGGTCACGCGCTCTCCAGGAGCTGCGGACCTACCGCCGCATCAGCGGCGACACCGACCACATGGCCAACGAGATCGACTGTCTGCGGGGTCTGAATCGTGACCGTGACATCGAGAAGACTTATCAACTCTTTTTCGAATTGGGCGGGGGGCGAGACAGCGAAGATGAAGTCCGTGTGGTCTTTGCATCCCACCTCCTCGACCAGGGAGATGTCTCCAAGGCATGGAGCATCATCAAGCCAGGCAGGCTGGTCAGCGACCCTCCCGAAGCTGCGATACGCCGCTGGGCCGTGGCTGCCAAAGTGGCCTCAGCAGCGGGCGACGGCAAGACTGCCAAGCAGTTGCTCGCAGCGATCAGGTCGAGCGGCCATGATCTGCCGTGGCTCGCCGACCTCGAGAGCCAAATCCCTCTCGACTGATCAAAGCTGTCTCACCGTGTCGGTAGCTTGATCCAACCGCGCTTCCCCAGAGATGGAGGATGCAATGGATCTCAATCTTGTTGTGCTCTTTGGACGCCTCGCGGCACCGCCAGAGCTGCGCGTGTTCGAGTCGGGAGCACATTTGCTCAGGTTTCTGGTGACGGTTCGCTCTGATTCCCCTCGTGCTCGTGTAGATGTGGTGCCGGTCACCTATTGGGATCCTCCCGACGACCTCGCAGGGCTCGAAGTCGGATCGCGGGTGTGGATCACCGGAGCCGTGCAACGGCGCTTTTGGGATGGCGTCGAGGGCCGGCGCAGCCGCCTCGAGGTGGTCGCGAGTCAGTTAACGCCGCGCCCAAGCGGGTTCGCTTCGGAACCCGAGCAGGTGGGTACCGGTACCATCCGGACTCCATGACCCGAGTCGCCCTCTCCGCCTCCTCCGATCAAGCTCTCGCCGTTGGCGCCGGCGTGGCCGCACGGGGCGGCGGAAGCGTTGACGTCGCCATTGCGGCTGCGATCGCTGCGATGGTCACGGAACCCGGGATCTGCGCGCCAGGGGCCGGAGGCTTCGTGAGCGTCGGCGGATTGGACACCGAACCGGTCGTCTATGACGGATACGTCGCCATGCCTGGTATCGGATCCGCACGGACCGGAGGAACCACTTTCGAGGCGCTTCTTGACTATGGCGGCGGGATCACGACCCTGGTCGGGCCCGCGTCCATTGCCACTCCTGGCGGCTGGGCGGCACTGGAAATGGCGCACCGGGAACATGGTCGCCACGAGTGGCTCGAGTTGATTCGCCCCACCACTCTGCTGGCAAGGAACGGTTTCCCTCTTGGACCCACGAGTCGGTACTACCTCGAGCGATCACACGAGGAGATATTCGATCGAGATCCGGCGTCGCGAGCGGCTCTTCATCCCCATGGCCACCTCGCCGAAGCGGGCGAACTGATCTCCATGCCCGACCTGGCGGATTCGCTCGAACTGATCGGGAAACTGGGAGCCGAATGCCTGTACCGGGGTGAGCTGGGCGCGGCGATCGCTGCCGACCTTCAGGCCCGGGGTGGTCTCCTCACCAATTCTGACCTGGCTTGTTACGAGGCCGTTCGCAGGCCGCCGATCAACACCCCTGTGGGCAGCTTCTTGCTGGCAACCAACCCCGAACCGGCGGTCGGAGGAGTAGCGCTGGTCATGCTTCTCGAACTCATTCTCGCCGGCAAGCGCACGGTGGCCGAGGTCGTCGAGAGCCAGCGGCGGGTGTTCGAGTGGCGCAAGCAGTCCGGCGAGTCGAAGCAACGGAGAAACGGGCTGCGATCGCCATCCACTGTCCATATCTCCGCCGTCGATGAGGCCGGGCTTGGCTGTGCAATAACCCTGTCCGCGGGGTACGGATCCGGCGTGATCCCGGCAGGCACGGGTATGTGGATGAACAATGCGCTTGGCGAACGCGAGCTCGTCGGGGAAGGATTTTCGACCACAACGCCGGGCCAACGGCTCACATCCAACATGGCCCCATCGGTGGCCACCAGCAACGGTGGTGAGGTGCTGGCCATCGGAAGTCCCGGTGCCAGCCGCATCACCACGGCCATGGCTCAGACCCTGATCGGTTATTGCGTGGATGGCCTCAACATGGAGTCGGCGGTGGCGGCGCCGCGGGTTCACCTCGAGCTGGAACCGCATCCTCAGGTTGCCGCCGAGCCGGGTGTGGAGCTCGAAGCGCTCGATCTCCCGGTACATGCATTTGATGCTTTGCACATGTTCTTCGGCGGCGTCGGGGTGGCCCGCCGCTCGGCCGACGGCACCCTGGAGGCGACATCGGATCCGCGCCGGAACGGCGCCGCAGCAATCGTCGGATGATCGGGTAAAAGACCAGGTCAGGTGGGGGTTGACATGGGTTGTACCGTGGGTGCTCCACCACTCTTCCTGGAGGCCTTCTATGCCCTGGTTCTGGACCGATGATCTAGCCCGATTGCTGGTTGAATCTGGCCAGGTATCAGGCGGGCAGGTCCAGGATTGGGTTCAGACTCCGGTGGCCATGGCCGCACCCGAAGGAAGCGATCCGCTCGAGTTCGCTCTCGCTCTTGCCGGGTTGGAAAGCTCACAGGTTGCCTGAAGTGTTTGAGATCGTTTAGATCCAACCCCGTGCTGCATCTCGCTAAGCAACCAAAGTGGATCGCTCTTGCCGTTCTGGTTGCTGCGATAACTTCCCTGTTCGTGTCTCTCGGTTTCTGGCAGCTCGATCGCCGCGCCGAACGGATTCTCGAGAACACCGTTCGCACCGAGAGGCTGTCGTCCCCTCCACAGCGGATCGAAGACATGACAGCCGGAGTCGCCGGCGATGTCTCGAGTCTCGATTACCGCATGGTCATCGCCACCGGCGTGTTCCACCCCGAGGACGAGATACTCATCCGAAACCGGGTGTATCAGAGTGTCGCTGGTTTCGACGTCGTGACACCCCTCGTTACCGACGCTGGATTGACCGTGCTCGTCGACCGAGGGTGGGTGCCCCTCGAACTGGATAAAGCTCCGGTTTCTCAGGTGCCGCCGCCAAAGGGTCGCGTAGACGTGGTCGCATTGGGCAGAGTCAGCCAGGACCCGGGCTCCTTCGGGATACGAGACGACGCATTCAGCCCGTCGTTCGCACGCATCGATCTCGCATTGTTCGCTACTCGGTTTCCCAACTTGGCGCCGATCTGGTTACAAGAGGTTTCCTCCACGCCGCCCGGATCCCTGCCCGCCACTCCGCCCATGCCATCTTTCACATCAGAAGGCCCCCATCTGTCGTACGCAATTCAGTGGTTCTCTTTTGCGCTGATAAGCGTGGTGGGATTCGCACTGTTGGCCAGGAAGTCCGCGCCCCTTTGAAGCGGGCACTGGCGCTTGGCATCGTCCTCGCCGTTGTCGCCTCGGCATGCGCGGAGCCGGCGCCATTGCCGGAACGGCCAACTACCTCCACCGTGGTCACTGTGGCCTCGACCGCGACGAGCACGTCAACGTCAGTCCCCGAACGGGCCGTGGGAGTCCCTTGCTCGAGCACTCCACCGGTCACTTTTGCCCTCCTTTGCGACGCCTTCAGGCTCCTCGAAGGGAACTACATGGATCCGATAGATCCAGCTGCGCTCGCGGCAGCCGCTTGGCTGGGGATCCAGAGCAGACAGGTCGTGGACCAACCCGAACCCGATGTCTTCGTTTGTGCCTTTCCCTCCGAAGAGTTTGAAGATCTTTGTGGGCTGATAGCCGCCGAAGCCCGGCGATCCCCGCTTTCCACGCTTGTGGAAGCCGCGGTACAGGGGATGTTCACCTACGGTCTCGACCCATTCTCGGCATACATACCCGCCGAAGTTGCCGACGACATCGGTGAGTTTGGACCGGGATGGATCATCAGCCTGGGGCTGGTGGTTGGTGGGCGAGACGAAGCCGGCGGCATCTGTCGCAGCATCGGATCGGGAGATTGCCGCCTGGTCGTGCTGGCCGTGTTTCCCTACAGCGCTGCGGAGAAGGCTGGGATCGTGGAAGGCGATGTCATCGCGGCCGTCAACCGAGAAGATGTGGTCGGTAGGTCCCTCGAAGCGATCACAGGCATGTTGAGCGCCGCCCCCGGAATTCCCGTTGAAATCGTGGTGGATCGTCCGGGGGGACTGGTGGACAAGACCCTCACCCACGAAGACCTGAGGTTTGGACCTGGTGAGTTCGAGATGGTGACGCCACGGATTGCCTACCTCCGCCTCAACGAGTTCTCACAACTCTCGGCTCAGCTCACCGGAGAGGTGCTGGCTCTTGACGAGTTCAAGAGTGCCCGAGGGTTGGTCCTCGACCTCAGGGACAATCCCGGCGGGCTTGTGTACGCGGCCATGGCAGTCGCCAGTCAATTCCTCGACGGTGGCGTGGTCTTGCGTGAAGTCGGGCGCGACGAGACGTCCAGCCTCGAGGTGATAGCCGGCGGTTTGGCCACCGGAGACAGCCCGAAAATGGCGGTGCTGGTCAACGGTGGTACCGCCTCGTCGTCGGAAGTGGTTGCAGCGGTCCTTCAGGAGAGGGGCCGAGCCACGGTCATCGGCACCCCGACCTTTGGCAAGAACCTGGTCCAGTTGCCTTTCACAGCCCGCAACGGAGGCGAATTCTTGATAAGCATCGCACGCTGGACGACGCCCGCCGGCGCCGACATCGGGATCAATGGCGTTCAACCCGACATCATCATCGAATCTGCCTTCGACGGCTCCGACCCTGCGCTGAAGCGAGCGATTGCCCTGCTCGGGGGCTGACGGGAACAACGAGGGAGCTCCCCGCGATCCTCTCCGGC
>JBFJTO010000103.1:0-5711 GCA_041625295.1 Acidimicrobiia bacterium
CCCGGACTGCACGGTCGGTTCTGGGAGCCAACGGGATCACTCTCGAGTATCCGGTGTTCCGGCATATGGCCAATCTTGAGACCGTCCTCACCTATGAAGGGACCAACGAGATCCACACCCTGATCCTCGGCAACGCCCTGACCGGCATCCAGTCGTTCAGCTGAGGGCGCGTCGCCCAACCGTGGCGTCAAGGCGGGAACTAGGGGACATCCACCTGATATCGCGTCGGCATCCGAGGGTTCAGCGGGTGGTCAGCACTTCCAGCGCCGATATCAGCCCGGGAAAAGTCACGGTGTAACTGGTGTCCAGGATGGGCGAGTAGAACGTCATCTCAGTGCTGGGCCGTATCGGGTCGATGGTGGGGAGCACGGCGAAGGAACCGTCTGGACTCCACGCCGGCTCCACCAATCCGGAGCCGCTGGTCTCGAACAGGAGTGTTTCGACACCGGGTTCCACCGCCCATACCTGTAGTGATTGCGATGCCTCGCCGACTCCGCACGCGAGAGCGACAAACGGTCCTCCTGGCGTCCCTGTTGGGGCAAACGAGCCAGCGCGGCAATTCGAGGGGATGGTGAGCAGCTGGAGCTCGCCGAGGGAGGAATCGACCAGTCGCGTGGAGTCGCCTTGCACCACGATCGCAAATTGGTCGGTTGCAGCAACAAATCCATCGGCAAGGATTTCGGACTGTGCCTCGCCGGTTTCGACGTCCAATAACAACAACCTGGCACCGTTGAACACGGTGATTCCTTTTTGAGTCCACCACACGGGTGCTTGATCACCCGGCAAAACCGTGACGTTTCGAGTCGCTGTGGTCAGACCGGCGATGAATACACCGGTTCGAAGGAGCGTTCTGTGTAGAGACTCCGACTCGGAGTTCAGTTCCTCGGTCCATGCCAGCCGGGCAGGTCGATTGGCGTGCCACGCCGCCCCCAACACTCCGGTGGCCACCGGCTCCATGTACGCCTGGTTTCCGACCCAAAGGACATCCCCGGATGAGTATCGCCTTCTGGTTATCGCGGCCAGCCAGGTTCGATAGGAGTCGGCGAGATAGGGCCCTTCGGGAAGACCCACTGCCAGCGGGGAGCGGGCGCTGCCACTCCACACCGCCACCGCGCTGGTGCCAACGCTCGTCGAGTAGGAAGCCACGATGTCGTCGATGAACCCGGGTACCCGGGTCGCGAGGCGGTCGGGTTCGGGACGTGTCGTGGTCGTCGTGGGGACGACCGTGGACGGGGACTCGACGGAGCCGGGAGTCGACCCTGGAGCAGTTGGATCGGTCCCGCCCCGCAAACCAATCCCCAACAAGAGTCCGGCGACGATTCCGACGGCTCCGACAGCAAGCCAGTGTTTGGGCGGATCTGGTCTGGAGTCCGCGGAATCGGCTTCCCTGCCTCCCACTGTCACGGCCGGTTCCTTCATGGGGCGATCTTGGCATCCCGGGCCCGGTTACGGAGTCCGGGTCCAATGACTCTTGACCTGCCTGCCGATGAGATGGATAGGCTCTACGGGCCGGACTTCCCGGCGTTGAGAGGAGAAAAACAGATGAAACGCGGTTCAATGGTCGCGTTCACCGTCCTAGCGCTGGTTCTGGCAGCTTGCGGCGGAAACGAGACCGACTCTGGAGCGGCTTTTGACACGGTGGCAGCGGGCACGCTGACCATCTGCACGGACGCCCCTTACCCACCTTTCGAATTCCAGGCCGACAACGGCACGTGGACCGGGTTCGACCTCGACCTCATGTCCAAGATCGCCGATGACTTGGGCCTGAAGATGGCTGTCACCGTTCAACCGTTCGACGGAATCTGGCTGGCTCCGGCCGCGGGCACTTGTGACCTCGTGGCCTCGGCCATGACGATCACTCCCGAACGAAGCGCCAATGCTTTGTTCTCGGATGGCTACTTCGACGCCGACCAGTCCTTGATGGTGCGCGACGCCGACATCGCCAAGTATCCGGATCTCCCGTCGCTGGCGGGCGCCACGATCGGCGTTCAGACCGGAACAACCGGTGAGGCGTATGCAGAAGAGAATGCTCCTGCCGATTCGACGTTGAAGAGCTTCGACGAGCCGGCAGCCATGTTCCTGGCGCTGGAGTCGGGCGACATCGATGCCATTCTCCAGGACTTCCCGGTGAATGCCGAGCGAGCCACCGCCGAACCCGGCAAGTTCGAACTCTCCCAGTCATTCCCGACCGGCGAGCAGTATGGATTTGCGACTTCTCCATCCAATACTGCGCTGATGGATGCCATCAACGCGGCCCTTGCGAAGTTCCGCTCCGACGGCACTTACAAGCAGGTCTTCGACTCCTACTTCGGAGGCTGATCTCGACTCGCGGGGTGGGGATGACCGTTAGGGTCTCCCCACCCCGGGAGGATCCATGGCTCTGACTCGAAGACAGCGCATCCGTGCGACGCGGTGGACGGTCTATGGCCTGTCTTTCGCACTTGTCATCGGCGCTGCGGTCACGGTTGACTGGCCGGCCCTGGCGGGGGCGCTGTTCAAGGTCGACCTGATACCGGAAATGTTCCCTGCGGTCCTGACCCAGGCCGCCAAGAACACTCTGATTTTCACTTCATTGGGATTCAGCATCGGCTTGGTGCTGGGTCTGGTCCTCGCCCTCATGAGGTTGTCGAAGGTCCGCGCCTACCGCTGGTTTGCGGCCACGTTCATAGACATCTTCAGGGGTTTGCCCGCGCTGTTGACGATTTTGCTGCTGGGTCTGGCGCTGCCGATCGCACTGGGCGGATGGAGGATCCCGGGGGTCTACGGACCGGGCAGCCTTGCGGTGGGAATCGTGGCGTCCGCCTACATGGCAGAGACCATTCGGGCCGGAATCCAGGCTGTCCCTCGTGGTCAGATGGAAGCGGCCCGCTCGGTGGGGATGACCTACACCCAGGCGATGGTGTTCATCGTGATCCCCCAGGCATTCCGGATCGTGATCCCGCCGATGACCAACGAGTTCATTCTTCTTCTGAAAGACACCTCCCTGATTTCGGTTCTGGGCGTCACCGCACAGACCAAAGAGCTGACCCGGTTCGGACGTGACTTCGTCATCTCGAGTGCCAACGCCACTCCGATCGTGATCGTCGGCCTGATCTATCTCGCCATGACCATTCCGTTGACCCGTCTGGTGGGCCAACTGGAAAAGCGCGCCGCGAGAGCGAGGTGATCGTGGGCGTTCCAGCGATCCAGGTAATCGACCTTCACAAGTACTTCGGGAAGTTGGAGGTTCTCAAAGGCATCGACTTCGTGGTTCAACCGGGTGAGGTCGTCTGTGTGATCGGCCCGTCGGGATCCGGAAAGTCCACGCTGTTGCGCTGTGTCAACCGGCTCGAGGAGTCGACGTCGGGAAGGATCATCATCGAGGGGGATGACATCACCGACCCCGACGCCGATGTCGACAAGCTTCGAACCCGGATCGGGATGGTCTTTCAGCAATTCAACCTCTTCCCGCACCTCACGGTCCTGAGAAACCTCACCATCGCTCAGCGCAAGGTACTCAAGAGGTCGGAGACGGAGGCCAGAGAAGTGGCCACGGCCGTGCTCGAGCGGGTTGGTCTGACCGACAAGATCGATGAGTTTCCGATCCGGCTCTCGGGCGGTCAGCAACAGCGTGTGGCTATCGCGAGGGCGTTGTCGATGAACCCCGACATGATCCTCTTCGATGAGCCGACCTCGGCACTCGACCCCGAACTGGTTGGCGAAGTGCTGGATGTGATGCGCACCCTTGCGGGAGACGGCATGACGATGATGGTGGTCACTCACGAAATCGGATTCGCCAAGGAGGTGGCCGACCGGGTGGTGTTCATGGATGACGGTGTTGTTGTCGAGGAGGGCGTCCCGGCCGAGTTCCTGGTGAATCCGAAGACGGACCGTGCCCGCCAGTTCCTGAGGATGGTGCGCCAAGAGTCGGAGTCAGATTCCCAACCCAGCACGCCATAGGGCAGCATCGCTCACGATCGTTTCGAATTTCACGCCGGTTATCACTGCTCCCGCAAAGCCGGCGTCCCGGGCGGATGTCGCCACTCTCGCAGCCTGTTCCCACCCGTATTGGCGGGCCGAGTTGGAGTCCATGTCGGCGAGCCTCGACTTCATTTCGTCGGACGCGGGTACGCAACCGAAATCCTCGGACCGCTCCACCCAGGAGAGCGAGAACGGCGGAAGGATCATCAGGAAGACCGGGGGGTCGCCTTCCTCGCGGCCGAGTCGGTCGGTCTGGCGGGAGAGCGTGTCGGGGTCGATGATCGGACCGGCCAGGAAGAACTGGGCTCCGAGTTCCATGCGTTTTTCGAATTGCCAGCGGCGGAAGCGTGTGGGCATGCCCACTTCGAATGGGGGCATGTGCGCCTGCAGTTCGGTGAGGTGTTGCACGACCTCGTAGTGGTAGGCGAGGTGGTCGGTGTAAGGGCGGGTGTCGCCGACCACGACGAGGAACGAATCCACCCCGTTGCCGAGGGCACCCCGCACCTCGGACTCGATCGCCAGGACGTTTCGGTCCCGGGTCGAAGCCACCACGGTGGGATGGACCGCAGGCACGTCATGGGTGATGCGGGCGGCGAATGCGTATGGCGAAACCCTGATCTTTCCGAACACGTTGTCGGTGATGAGCACATTGTCCCAGCGACCGCCGAGGTCGTGGTGGATTCCGTTGGGGAGGTCGGGGGGATTGATCTCTGCGATCAACTGGAAGTCGGATCGGGAAGTCAGCATCTGATCATCTCGCCACGAAATACTTGGCTTGGGGGTGGTGACAGATCAGGGCCGACGTCGTTTGTTCGGGCTGGTATTGCCATGAGGTCTCCTTCGAACAGGCCACTGCGATCCGCCCGGCCCCAAGCAAGTCGGCTACGGCGGCGTTGGCTTCGAGATCTGGACAGGCCGGGTAGCCCCATGAGTAGCGGCCGCCCCGATACTGCTGGCGGAAGAGACCACCGAGACTGGGCCCGTCTTCGTCGGCAAAACCCCATTCACGCCGGATGCGCTGGTGCCAGAGTTCGGCAAGTGCCTCGGCCATCTCCACGCCGAGTCCATGGGTGTGGAGATAGTCGGTGTAGCGGTCGGCATCGAATAACTCGTGTGCCCGGGCCGATACTCGTTCCCCCATGGTGACGATGTGAAACGCCGCGTAGTCGGGTTCGCCGATTGGTCGAAAGAAATCGGCGATGCACATCTGGGGTTCGTCGGTTTGGCGGGGAAAGCCGAAGCGGACCAGTTCTGTGTCTGAGGTCTCATCGCTCCAGATCACGAGGTCGTTGCCGTCGCTGTTGGCAGGGAAATAGCCATACACGACCTGCGGCACCAAAAGCCCATCTGATTTTGCCTCGGAGATTCGTGCCCGGAACTCGGCCCGGATCCGGTCCTTGAAGGTGGCGTCGTCTTCGCCATCTTCGGGGCGGTATTGCCACTGGTTGCGGTACAGGGCGGTCTCATTGACGAACGAGGCGACCTCGTCGATGGAGATCCCGCGTACGACTCTCGTGCCCAGGAATGGGGGCGTGAACACGCGATTGTCGCCACGTACTGCAGCCGATCTGGTCGTGATGCCAGAACCTCTGGACCCGCGCCGTGTCCGGGAACCGCGTCCAACCGGGGTCTTGCCAAGGTCATCGCCCGGTTCCACCTTGGCCAGTTCTTCCAACACCCTCAAGCCCTCGAAGGCGTCTCTTCCATAGAAGAGGCGGCCCGGATAGACCTCGCGGAGGTCGCTCTCCACA
>JBFJTO010000104.1:0-5700 GCA_041625295.1 Acidimicrobiia bacterium
CGCCACCGGCCACCCAGACCCGGCTTATGACGCGTTGGACGTCGATTCCGGATGACTCGGCGAGGTCGCGATTGTCGGACACCGCCCGCATCGCTTTTCCCAGTTTGGTGTTGCCCAGGAAGAGTCCCACGCCGATCAGCACGACTATCGAGATCGCTGCGGTGGCCAGATCCTTTGGGGTGATGTCGATGATGCCTATCTGGATGCCGCTCTGGGCGGTGTAGTCCTTGAAGAAGCGGGGACTGCCACCGAAGATGAACAGGAAGATGTAGCGGATGAGGATCGAGAGGCCAATGGTGACAACCATGGCCGAGATCAGGGAAACTCCCCGCTTGCGGAGCGGTCCGAACATGTAGCGATCGAGTGCCCAACCCCCGAGCCCGCCTGCAACCACGGCTATGAGCGCCGCAGGTATCAGGTTCATCCCCGCCCCAAATGGAGCGGGCCACCCGTCCATGAATCCGAATACGCCGGCAAGACCGTAGAAGTTGAAGAAATACGCCACCATCATCCCCCACACGATCATCTCCGAGTGGGCGAAATTGACAAGACCGGTGGTGCCGAAAATCAACGAGAGCCCGATCGCCGCCATCCCCAGGAACAGACCCAGCTTGAGACCCTCGACAGTGAGTTGGCTGACCCGGCGAACGTTCACCCGCCGTTGCGTATCGGCTACGACGCCGGTGTTGAGGGCGAAGATCGCGCTCCCGAGTCGCCCGGCCAGGACATTGACCTCCGCCGTCGAGCGCTCCGGGTCCTTGAGACCGACCCCCTCTGGAAGCGTCTCCACATCGATCGACATCAGGTACTTACCGGGGCCGGGAACCGCTATCTCGACGGTTCCTTCCGTGTCGGTCACACCCTCGCCAATCGGAACGCCATCGATGTCGGTCACTGTGAATGCGACGCCGACGGCGGGTGTCCGGGCTCCGCTCTCCGGATCCTCGTATCTCAACTGGGCACGAACCCCTTCGGCCGACTGCGCAAACGCGCTGAGGGCGGGCACGAGCAGCAGCGATGTGAGCAAGAGGAGGGCCGCCATGCGCCCAAAATCACGTTTGCTGAATCTGCCCGACACGAGGTCGCACCTTACACAACGGGATACGGGCCGGGCCCCTCAACGGGAAACGTAAATCACTCTTCTTCTAGAGAAGCCATCACCGCGGTCAAGAGACCCCGCAGAGACACGATGCCGAGGAGGGCGCCGGCCTCGACCACCGGAAGATGGCGATAGCCGGACTCCAACACCCACTGGGCCGCATCGAAGGCATCGACATCGGGGGAAAACACATCGGGGTCGCGGCCCATCCACCGCCGCACCGGTTCCTCTTCGAGATCTGCAGCCTGGGCAACGGCTCTGAGAAGATCGCGCTCGGTGAAAACACCGATCAGATCCCTTCCGGCGATCACTCCCGCGGATCCGTGCCCGGCAGAAGCCATCCCCACTGCTACCTCGAGCAGAGTCGCGTCAGGTCCGCACACGAATGGAGTTCCGGCAACGAGATCCCTTAAGAGCATGGCCGAAGCGTACCGCGGCCAGACGGGGTGCGGGAGCGGGGTTTCCAAACCCGCCCCGAGTCAGATCAGGTCTTGTTCCCTGATTCCGAATGAAGGGTGGCGCAACCGACACAGCGCCAGCTTCTCGAGCTGGCGAATTCGCTCTCTGGTCAGGTTGAACTCGTCGCCGATCTCTTCGAGAGTGCGCGGGACGCCGTCGTAAAAGCCATACCGAAGGGCGAGAATCCGCCCTTCTCGCTGTGGAAGTCGATCTATCGAGCGTCGCAACGAGTTGGCAACGTCCATCTCCTCGGTGATCTGCACGGGATCCAGCGCGTCCTCGTCTTCGATGAAGTCGCCGAGCTGAGCTCCGTCTTCTCCAACCGGCTGCTCAAGAGAAACGGTGTCTGCAACCCCGAGCGCCAGTTCGACCTTGTCGACCGTGACGCCCGCCTCCTCGGCGATCTCGTCGGGACGGGGATCGCGCCCGAGTTCGGCCTTGAGACTCGCCTGGGCGGCCCTGACCGCTGCCAGAGTGTCATGAAGGTGAACCGGGATTCGCACGGTGCGTGATTTGTCGGCGATCGCCCTGGTGATCGCCTGGCGGATCCACCACGTCGCATAGGTGGAGAACTTGAAACCCTTGCGCCAGTCGAACTTCTCGACTGCGCGGATCAGTCCCAGGTTGCCCTCCTGGATCAGGTCGAGAAAGTCGATACCCGAGGTGTTGGCGTAGCGTCGCGCATTGGCGACCACCAGCCTCAGGTTGGCTGTGAGAAATGCGTCCTTGGACTCCCGGCCCTTGCGCTCGAGACGACGCAGCTCGATCTCTTCCCGCTTGGTTTTGAAGTCGCCGTTGGTCAAGCGCTCACCGGCTTCTTCTCCGGCCTCTATCTGCTGAGCAAGCTCGACCTCGAGTTCGGCGGTGAGCAAGTCGTACTCGCCGATGGCTGTCAAATACTGCGACACCAGGTCGGTCGTCAGCCGACCGCGCTCATCAGTCAGGCGACTCACGACGGAACGGCGTGCGGGCTCTTTAGTGTCACGACGCGTTTCGGCAGACGTCACTTGGTGGATCCTCCTAGGGGAAATCGAAAGCGCCTCCGGCGCCGGCGTCCAATATGACAGATAAGTTCACACTTGTGAACCCCCTTCTTTCCCACAATGCCTTCCAGGCCTTTCTCCAGGCTCTCCACAGACTTATCCACAGCCGGGACCGATTGTGGGTACCGAATACCGCTTAGGGTGGGTGTGTGACCAACCGCCTGGCGCGATCCACCTCCCCGTATCTGCGACAACACGCCGACAATCCTGTCGACTGGTTCGAATGGGGCGACGAAGCCTTCACAAACGCCCGCGATCGCGACGTACCGGTGCTGTTATCGGTTGGATACTCGGCCTGTCACTGGTGCCATGTCATGGCACACGAGTCCTTCGAGGACCCTCGCATCGCGGCACTGATGAATGAGCGATTCGTCAACGTCAAGGTGGACCGTGAAGAGCGCCCCGACATCGACTCCATCTACATGGAAGCCGTTCAAGCGATGACGGGTCAGGGCGGGTGGCCGATGACCGTTTGGCTGACGCCGACCGGCGAGCCGTTCTGGGCGGGGACCTATTTCCCGAAGACCGACCGGCACGGCATGCCCGCATTCGAGAGGGTGATCGAAGCGGTATCCGATGCCTGGCACAACCGCAGAATCGATGTCACGGAGCAGGCACACCGACTCACTTCGATGATTGCCAACCGTCCCGACGCGGCCGCCGGTCGACCGGAAGCCGACGTGCTTCCTTCGGCATACCGACAGCTGGAGAGACTCTATGACTCCACATGGGGTGGTTTCGGCAGAGCCCCGAAGTTTCCCCAACAACCCGTCCTCGAGTTCTTGCTGAGGATCAAGGACGAGGCCTGGGCGCCCCGCGCCGAGGAAATGCTCCTCCACACCCTGCACCGGATGGCCGCAGGCGGTATCTACGACCATCTCGGGGGCGGGTTCGCCCGATACTCGGTCGACCCGCTCTGGCTGGTCCCCCATTTCGAAAAGATGCTCTACGACAATGCCCAACTGGCGAGGATCTATCTGTGGGCCGGAGTCGAATCTGACGACGTGGCTCTCATCCGCGTGGCCACCGAAACCCTCGAATACCTGAGACGGGACCTCCGCCACGCCGACGGCGGGTTCTTCGCAGCCGAGGATGCAGACTCGGAAGGCGTGGAAGGCAAGTTCTACACCTGGACCTACGACGAGTTCACGCAGATAGCCGGTGCCGAGGCTGCTCCCAGCTTCGGGGTGGTCCCGAATGGCAACTTCGAGGGCGTGAACATCCTGCACCGACCCGAGGACACCGAGGCGCCGGGCGATGCGACTCGCCGCACCCTGTTCGCACACCGGGCCAACAGGGTCAGGCCCGGTCTGGATCACAAGGTGATCACTTCATGGAACGGTCTGGCCATCAGGGCATTTGCAGAGGCGGGTGCCGCCCTCGATAGGCCGGACCTGACGGAGACCGCCCGTCAGGCGGCCAGATTCGTGATGCAGCGGGCAGTGAGCCCCGAAGGGCGCCTGCTGCGATCATGGTCGGAAGGACGCGCCAACGTGCCCGGCTTTCTCGACGACCACGGATCGTTCGCCCTCGGACTGTTGGCCCTGTATGCCACCACCGGGGAAGTGGAATGGTTCACCTCTGCCCACCGGATCGTCACCGCGATCCCGGAACTGTTCGGCAGCGATGAAGGCGGCTTCTGGTCGACAGGATCGGATACCGCCGAACTGATCACCAGACCCCGGGACCTTGCCGACAATCCGCTTCCCTCCGGAAACTCGATGGCGGCCGAAGCACTGTTCCTGCTGTCGCTCTACACCGGGGACTCCCGAATGCGCACTCTCTCCGAAGGTCCCCTCCTCGCCGCGTCCGGGTACCTGGCGCGTCACCCGACCATGGTCGGCCACATGCTCTCGGTCTTCCACGCGATGAACTCGCGCCCCCGGGAACTGGCGGTAACGGGCCCCGACGCCGGCGAACTGGCAAAGACTGCCTGGAAACGGTTCCGACCCGAGATGGTTGTGGCCGTGGACGTCCTGGGCGACGGCCAAGCCCAGGTACCGCTTCTCGAAGGCAGATTCCAGCCCGGAGAGACGGCGGCCTACGTGTGCGAGGGATTCGCATGTCTGGCGCCCGTCCACGACGCCGACGCCCTGTCCTCAATCCTTGGTTGAGAGCGCCGATTCCGCGAGGGCCAACGCACCGAGAACGCCCGAGCGATCGGCAAGCCCGGGGGAAGAGACCAGACCATCGTCGATCGGCGAGCCATACCCTGCCAGAGCCTTTACCAGGTGACGTCTGACAGCATCCAGCAACCCGGGCATCTTCGATACTCCGCCACCAACGAGAATCCGCTCCGGCGAGAGTACGTAGACCAACTGCCGAAGACCCTGTGCCAGATATGCGGCCTCGAGATCCCTCGCTGCCTCGAGGTCGGCGCCCAAGGCCGAAGCGGGTCTCCCCCACCTCTCCTCGATGGCGGGACCCGAAGCCATCCCCTCGAGACAGTCCTGGTGAAAAGGGCATCGACCCGGATACGTGTCGGACCCGGCCCTGGGCACGCTCACGTGCCCCATTTCCGGATGGGAACGACCGTGCACCAGACTTCCTTCAACGATGGCACCGCCGCCGATGCCGGTGCCAACCGTCAAGTAGACCAGGTTGGCGGCAGCTCGACCGGCCCCCCAGCGCCACTCGGCGAGCGCGGCACCGTTCACATCGGTGTCCAAACACACCGGCACATCGAAGGCGTCTCTGAACGGAGCGACCAGGTCAACTCCCGACCATCCGGGCTTTGGGGTTGCGGCCAAACGACCGTAATCGACCGAGTCGCGGTGTAACTCGATAGGTCCGAAGGATGCGATGCCGATCGCCTGGGGTGGACCCAGTCTCGCCGACACCTCCTCAAAGAACTCGATCGAACGGCCGATCGTGGACGTGGGGTCTCCCGTGGGAATGAGAACTCGCTCGCGGACATCGTCGGGACCGCAACCCACGACGCAGTCAAACTTGGTTCCGCCTGCCTCGACGCCGTAATAGAGGGGGGCCACGCCGCCGACTCTATCGGCGCGCTCACCACAGAGTCGTGCTATCGGCAAGTTGGGCAGCGTCGTGAACAGAGCCCTCGAAGACACCGGTAGACAGGTACTTCCATCCGGC
>JBFJTO010000105.1:0-5579 GCA_041625295.1 Acidimicrobiia bacterium
ACCCTGCTTCCCAGCACCCATTCAAGGGAAATATGGACATCGAGGCGCTGGAGTCGACGATCCGCGAGGTGGGACCCGAGCGCATTCCTGTGGTGATGGTCACCGTGACGAACAACAGCGGCGGTGGTCAGCCGGTCTCGATCGCGAACCTGCGGGCGGTGCGCGAGGTGTGCGATCGCTTTGGCATCAGGCTGTTCCTCGACGCCTGCCGATTTGCGGAGAACTCCTGGTTCATTCGCCAACGCGAGCCTGGTTATGCCGACCGAACACCGCGCTCCATCGCGGCAGAGATGTTCTCGCTGGTGGATGGGTGCACGATGTCGGCCAAGAAGGACGGCATGGCCAACATCGGCGGATTCCTCGCTCTCAACGACGCGGAGGTCGCCCAGGAGTGCCGGAACATGCTGATCCTCACCGAGGGGTTCCCGACATACGGGGGGCTGGCCGGATACGACCTCGAGGCGATCGCCATCGGTCTCAACGAGTCGTTGGAGGAGAGCTATCTCGAGTATCGGATCCGCTCGACCGCGTACCTGGCCGAAAAGGTGAATCGAGCCGGCGTTCCCACGGTGCAGCCGGCCGGTGGACATGCCGTGTATCTCGACGCCAAAGCGCTCTTGCCCCATATCCCACCGTCGGAATACCCGGCTCAGGCACTGGCATGCGCGCTCTATCTCGATGGGGGCGTGCGCGGCGTGGAGATCGGCTCGGTGATGTTCGGAAAGCCGCAGCCCGACGGAACCGAGATCCCGGCTCCGATGGAGTTGGTTCGTCTGGCTGTGCCACGGCGCACCTACACGCAGAGTCATATCGACTTCGTCGGCGAGGTGATGATCTCGGTCGCGGAGCGAGCCCAGCACCTGCGGGGCCTGAGAATCGTGGAGCAGGCGCCTTGGCTGCGGCACTTCACGGCTCGGTTCGAACCTCTGGGCTGACCTCAAGGACGGCAGGCTTCGTACCGAAACACAGGTGTGCGCGTTCAATCACTCCCTGATTCCCCTCAAATGCGCGGGCTGCATCGCAGACTGTTGCGTGGGCGCGGGGCGGTGTATTGGCTCGCAGCGGCAGGTGGCCAGTTTCTACTCCCCACCGAAGCGGTACATGCCCGGGTAGCGCTGACGGCTCTGGCCGTCGTTGCAGGGGCGATCGGCACGATCATCCCAACTTCGCTCATCGTTGTGCTGTGGGCCGATACCGCAGTAGCGCTTGGGTTCTGGTGGTTGCTCGGACCGGTGGCCGGGGTTGACATTGTCTTGTTCTCAGTGGTCGCCGGTGCCTCGCTGCTCCTGCCCCGTCGCGTTGCGAAACCGGTGCTGGTCGCGGCATTCATCAGCGAATTCGCCGAGATTCCGCTTCACCTGCTGGCCTCTCGATGGCAGCTTCCGCTGATGCATTCGGCCGCCCAGGTGATGGAGACCGGAGAGTTGCTGATCGGCGTGGGCTTGCGGTCGTTCTTTCTGGTGGTTGCCATGCTGCTGTTTTTCTCGGTGTCTGCGATGCTTGGCTCTGCACTTGCCGAACTCGAGGACCGGGTCAGAGGCAAGGACGCGTTTATCGCTGCCATCGGCCACGCAGTGCGAACCCCGCTGACGGCCGTGATCGGCTTCGCAGAGACCCTTCGCGACGGTGTCGCCGATCGGGACGAAGAGCGCGAGATGGCGGGAATCATCGCCGATCAGGGCCGGGAAATGGCTGGAATCGTCGATAACTTCGTGGTGGCTGCCCGGGCCGATATCGGGGAGTTGACCTTGCGGCTGGAGGCCACGGATCTGTTCCTCGCGGCGCATAACAGCATGGACAATTGCTCCGCCTGCCGGTCTAGCCGAGAAGTGGAATTCGTGGGGGCTGAGACCTTGGTGATCGCCGACCCACCTCGTCTCAGGCACGCCATCCACAATCTGATCTCCAATGCGGTGCTTTACGGAGGCGAAGCCGTGACGGTGATCACCGGTAGCGGCGACGGTTCCGGCTGGGTGGATGTGGTCGATGACGGCCCCGGTCTTCCTGCCGGGGTCGCCGAGCGAGCGTTCGAGCGATACCGATCAGAAGCGTTGTCAACGGCAGGTTCGGTAGGTCTCGGGTTGGCGGTGGCGAACCTCCTGGCTACCGCGATGGGTGGAGATCTCGCTTATCGCCGGGAGAGTGGCTCCACCACTTTTCGCCTCACCCTCCCTCTTGCCGGAATTCAAGCCGCAGTCGCCTAAGCGCTCATGAGGTGTACCTCGGCATCCGGAGGTCCGGAGCAGTTCCTCGGAGATCGAGAACCGGCGAGCCATTGCTAGCCGGCGTGACTCGTCTTGAATGAAGTGGTGGCAGTAGTTCGAGTTGTCGCGGGTGTGGCCATTGCGATGGCGATCGCCTGGTTCGTGTTGGTGGCATTCCTGGCAGTGGTGAGGCCGCGTGGAATCAGCCTCCGTGAGGTGAGGCGATTCGTGCCAGACCTGGTTCACCTACTCGCTGACCTCTCCCGAGATGCAACGGTGTCTAGGCGACTTCACCGCCGGTTGGCGCTGTTGTTGGTCTACCTGGCGTTTCCGATAGATCTGATTCCCGACTTCATCCCGGTACTCGGATACGCCGACGATGTGATTCTGATTGCCTTCGTGCTCCGGTCCGTGGTGCGTCTCGTGGATGCCGAGACGGTTGAAAGGCATTGGCGGGGCACAACCGATGGACTCATGCTCCTCCGACAACTCGCCGGCATCGACTCGTCCGGTTGAGCCCTCCGGCTCATCGCCTCAGCTGCAAAGCGTCATGAAAGGAGGAGTGAAAGTTCCACGCTCTCATTTCTGAACGGGCAAGGGCTCCGTGTCAGGTTCCGGGCGGAAGCAACGCAAGGACGACCTCAGACAAGACAATGCCTTCATGGGTCACCCGCGCATCGGTATCCGCTACCAGGGTCACCGACGGCTGATCGTCGAACTCCAATGCGATGAACACACTCGAACCCGAGGCGAACGCCTGAAGTTTCGCACCGAGGTCAACGTCCGATGACTGGAGGTCTTCAACGAACGCGGTCACCTCGGCGGTATTGGTGAGGCGTCCGAGCAGCGAATGGTCCTGGGGACTGAGAAACGCCACACTCACCACAGATTCGGCAGCGAAAGGCAGAAGGTCGGCACCGGTGTCGGCGCTTGGGGGCATGCTCCGCTGGTACACGACGGTGATGTCGAAGTCGAGTGCAACGATGCGGAACGCAGGGTCTACACCTCGGATCGTGTACAGCGGGCTCTCGACGGGAAGGAACGTCGACTCGCCGTTGCGAAACCTGTAGCCGGCTCGTTGGACCGCGTCACCAACGGTGCACGACACCGCCCCGATCTGTTCGCCGACCGAATCCCACTCGACGATAGGATCGTCGCGCGGGTAGACCCGCTCATAGGTGACATCGTTGATATGCACGATGTCGACCCACTCGACAGCCTGCGTGCTGCCGACGCTGCGTGGACAACCCTCGGCATCTCGCACAATGAAGCCTCCGGACGCACCGACCGCCATGAGACCGCCACCGATCGCCATAACGCTGACGGTGACTCCAACCGTCCACCGCAACCAACGCCACCGCAACACCGACATCATGAACCAGCCCTCCCAACCGTGACAATCATAGGCCGGACTGGTTGCTGTTCGCCGGGAAGCCGGCGAACCGGCTCTCATTTAGTGACGCACCCGCTCTCATTTGGTGACCGAATGGCGAATGAGAGCGTGACGCTTTTCATCAGCTGCAACCGAGGCTGTTGCCGCAGTTCAAGCACTTGTAGCACGAGCCGTTGCGCACGGTTATGTGCCCGCACACATCGCATAGGGGAGCGTCACCCATCATTCCGCTCAGAGCGGTCTGCATGCTGGTAGTCCCGGCATCGCGGCCCCGGCCGTTCGCAACCATGGCCGCAGGTCGGCGGGCCGCCTGCGCGCCCGGGCCTTTCGACACGGGTTCGGGGGAATCGGCAAATGCGGCTGCCCGTTTCACCGCTTCGAGATCGATCTCGGATGCTGCGTCGGAGAGATCGAGCTGCACGCCCGCCTCGACCGCCAAACCCTTGGGGGGCTCGGGGAGGTCGCTCTCGCGATCGGGCGGCACCTGCGCGAGTTCATCTCTGTGGAGATATTCAACGCCCAGTGAGCGGAACACGTAATCGATGATCGAGTTGGCCATCTTGATGTTGGGATGACCTTCGACGAGTCCCCGCGGTTCAAAGGTCTGGAACGTGAAGGTGTCGACGAACTCGTTGAGGGGAACTCCGTATTGCAGACCCTTGGAGACGGCAATCGCAAAGCACGACAGGATGCCCTTGAGCGTGGCGCCTTCTTTGGCGAGGTCGATGAAGATCTCGCCCAGGCTGCCGTCGTCGTACTCGCCGGTTCGCAGGAACACCTTGTGGCCCCCGATCCGGGCTTCCTGGTTGAACCCGCGTCTCCGGCCGGGCAGGAAGAAGCGGGGTGGGGTCATACCGCGGGCATAAGCCTGAGTCGGTGACATCCCGTCGGGGATCCTGCCCCACAGGACCTGCTTGTCGGCCTCGATCGCCGCCGTCACCGCCTCGATCTCCTCGTCGGATTGACCGTCGTCGCTTGACGCAGACAAAGGCTGGCTCGCCTTCGATCCGTCCCGATATAGGGCGATTGCCTTCAGACCCAGCTCCCAGGACAGCCTGTATGAGTGCTCTATGTCATCGGTGCTGGCTTCGTTGGGCATGTTGATCGTTTTCGATATCGCTCCCGAGATGAACGGCTGGGCCGCGGCCATCATCCTGATGTGGCCGTCGTGATGGATGTACCGCTTGCCCGACCGACCATTCTTGTTGGCCGTGTCAAAGGCAGGGAGGTGTTCATGCGCCAGGTGGGGGGCACCCTCGATGGTTTGCTTGCCGCAGATGTAATCGTTGGCGGCTGCGATCTCCGACCGAGTGAATCCGAGCTCCCCGAGCAGATCGAAGTCCCAGGAAGTGTATTGATCCACCTCGAATCCGAGCCTCTGCAGGGTCGGCTCGCCGACGGAAAAGACATTGAAGGCGTGCCGGAGTTCGAAGACGCCCGGAAGGGTCTTGCCGAGCATGTCGATCTCTTCGTTGGTGAATCCCTTGTCGGCGAGGGCGGTCCGATTGATGAACGGAGCGCCATCGAAAGACGATGTTCCGACGATGAATGTGACGATGTCCGCCACCTGGTCGGGTGTGTACCCCAGGGTGGTGAGAGCCGGGGCCACCGATTGGTTGACGATCTTGAAGTAGCCGCCTCCGGCCAGTTTCTTGAACTTCACCAGAGCGAAATCGGGCTCGACGCCGGTGGTGTCGCAATCCATGAGGAGGCCGATCGTTCCCGTGGGAGCCAGCACGGTGGCCTGGGCGTTGCGATACCCGTACTGCTCTCCGAGGGACAAGGCAAGATCCCATGCCTGACGTGCCGAAGTGAGCAGATCGGATGGGGCCAATCCGGGATGGATACCGGTCACACGGTGCCCGATCCCTTCGTAGTCCTCTGGAGCGGCGTTGTAGGCGGCTCGCCGATGGTTGCGGATCACCCGCAACATGTGTTCACGGTTGTCCCCGTATTTCGGGAACGGTCCCACGACGGAGGCG
>JBFJTO010000106.1:0-5575 GCA_041625295.1 Acidimicrobiia bacterium
ACGTGGGTGCCCTTCGAGGAAGCATCAGGCTGGTGGGGTCCTCCCCCCTACCACCCCGAGTTTTCGGACCGGGCCCCCGACTCTCTGATCCTTGCCGGCGAGGGCGTGGCGTTTCATCACGACGGGACATCGATCGAATTCGCGTGCGACCACGGCGGGATCACCGATGCCGAACTGCGCATCCCCGTTCTCGTGGGCAAGCCGTGAAACGAGCGATCGACCATGTTGTCGTCGTCGTGGAGGATCTCGATGATGCCGCACGGTCATTCCAGGATCACGGATTCACAGTCACGCCCATCGCCGATCATCCATTTGGCACCAGCAACCGGCTGGTAGTGACCGAGAAGAGCTATCTCGAACTCGTTTCGGTGACCTCTCCCCACTTGATTCCCGCTTCGGGATTCGCCGCCGAAATCGCGGCACGGGTCACGGAACGTCGTCTCGGAATCGCCTTCCTGATGCTCAAAACCGATGATGCGGACGCAGAACATTCCGCCTTGTCCGAATCGGGAAACGCCAAAGGCGGGGTTCTCCACTTCGAACGAACGGCCCCGCTGGTCGGCGGCGGCTCCACACGGGCCGCCTTCTCGGTGGCATTCACCATCGACGGTCGAGCGTCGTATTGCCAACACCACACCCCGGGCGCCATTTGGGACCCGGCGGCGATGCGGCACGACAACGGCGCCAGGAGGCTCACCGCAATCGGCTTCGAATCCGGCGTCGAACTCGAATCCGTGTCGATTCTCGGAGAGCCGGGGATCAGATTCGATGAAGGAACCCGGGCCTTCTCCATCGCCGGTATGAGCGTCAGCTACTGACGGGTTGGATCAATCGGTCGGTGTCGGAACGATGTTCGTAGACATCCCGACCCGGCCCCGGAGAGTTTCCTAGAGTCTCTCCGCTCAAGGAGACGAAAACGAAACAACTGATCGAAGCATTCGTGGTGCTCGCTGAAGAAGGCAAGGCGATCAGGGGCCCGGCCGGCGGACCAACCCTGATCAAGGCGCACACCGCGACCACCGGGGGAAGCTTCACCCTCGTGGAGAACGTCATCGGACCGAAGCAGGGTCCGCCGCGTCACGTCCACCGCCGCGAAGACGAGATGTGGTACGTGTTGGAGGGGAACTTCCGATTCATAGCCGACGACCGGATCTTCGAGGCACCGGAGGGGGCATTCGTGTTCGTTCCCCGGGGCACGGCCCACTGTTTTCAGAATCTCGAGGACCGGCCCTCTCGCATCCTGGTGATGTTCACACCATCGGGTATGGAGCGTTTCTTCGAAGAGCACGCCCTGCTGCCGCCAGGTGAGGTCGACCCGGCGGCCTACAGGGACATCGCCAACAGATCGTGGATGGAGGTTGCCGGACCGCCCCTCGCAGTGTCACATCCGCTCTGAGGCCAACCCGTTGCCTATCGGGCCGCTTTTCGTTTGGCCAGGGCCACCATCACCGGGTGGAAACGGTCCATTTCGGCGACCAACGCCTTCGAGTCGGCTTTGAGCGCCTCGTCGTGGCGGCCATGCCGGAGACCGAGTGCGAGCGCGGCAAATCGTGCCCCCCGAAAGTAGGGGATCAAAGCGTCGACGCTCATGGCCCGGTGACCCGGTTCGGGCTCACCGGGTTCGGGAGCATCCTGGGTTACGCCATCCAGTGCCAGCGATCTGACCCGCTCGAGCACCTCCTCCTCGGGCAATCGGTCGGCGTAGTCCCGTGACACGAAACGCCAGAGCTCGGAGCCGTTTTCGTCCAACAGCACCAGCGCAGGTTTCGAGATGTTCCGATCGTCGACGGGATCGGCGAGATCAAACGGTCCGATGATCTCGGATCGGTCGGGATCTGAGATCAGCGGGAATGGAAGCTCGAGTTTCTCGACCATCGCCGCGTTCTGACCGGGCGAATCGACGACCACGCCGAAGAGCCTCGCTCCGGCCGCCAGGAATTCAGGATGTAGCGCTGCCAGGCTGACCAGCTGGCCGTTGCAGTACGGTCACCAGTCGCCACGGAGGAACACCAACAGGACAGCCGCACCGAGCTGATCCTCGAGTCGCCATTCATTCCCGGCCTGGTCCATCACCTCTAGATCCTCCTCGTCAATTCCGCCAGGACATCCACCTGGCCCACATGGAGCGTGTCGTGAAAGTAATAGAAGAAGACCCGGGCGGTGCGGGTTGCGTTCCGTTCGCCGATTCGAAGTACCTCGGCCAACGTTTCCTCGCTGGCTGCTTCCAATCCGCTTTCGATGGCCGGCTGGCTCTCGCCGACCAACGCCATGAGCCGGGCGAATCCGACCACACCCGGCCCATCGCCGGTGATGGGTTCGGACTCCCTCTCATACCGGATGAGCTCTTCGGATCCACCCACCGGAGGAACTCCCAGAAGATCGAGGGTGAGGTTGCGGTAGTGAACCACGTGGCCGACTGTCCAATTCACGCAGTTGACCGACGCCGGCGCCTGCAACAAGCTCGCCTCCTGGTCGATCCCTTCAACCGTGCGGGCGAGGTAGGAAGCGTTGCGGGCGAAGGCTCTGGCGAGATCGGTGGGAGAGAGCATCATTCCATCCAACCGATCAGCGTCCTGGACAATTCCTCACTCGCATCCTCCTGCAGGAAGTGACCTGCACCCGCGATGGTCCTGTGGGACTGGTCGGCGGCACCCGGCACGAGTTTATGGAACACGCGCTCGCCTCCCGAGGTGAGCGGGTCGGAGTCCGAGAACAGAGTGAGGAACGGTTTCTCCCATCGCGACAACACCTTCCAGCCCTCCCGATTGGCCGATGCTTCGGGATCGTCGGGGTGACATGGCACCAACGACGGCATGATCCGCGGACCGGACTTGAACGACTCGTCGGGAAAGGGCGCTTCATAGGCATCCAACTCGGCCTGGGTGAGACCGCCAACGGTCCCACGGCCAACGATGGAGCCCACCGGAAACTCGGGAACTTCCCTTGAGAACTTCTGCCAAGACAAGAAAGCCTCTGGCATCTGGTGATCTCCGGTGGGAAGACCGGTGTTGGCAACCGCAACCCGCGCAAATCGTCCCGGTTCGCCGGTCACGAGCCTGAGTCCGATCAACCCACCCCAGTCCTGGGCGAAGAGCGTCACGCCGGTCAGGTCGAGGCGGTTCAGCCATGCCGACATCCAGCTCACATGACGGGCGTAGCTGTGATCGTCCACCGAAGCCGGCTTGTCGGATTTTCCGAAACCGACCAGATCGGGAGCGACGACCCTGTATCCGGACTCGACAAGCGGAGCCACCATCTTGCGGTACAGGTACGACCACGAAGGCTCGCCGTGCATGAGAAGAACCACCGGTCCCGAACCCTCATCGATGTGATGGATGCGTATCCCCTCGATCACGGAATAGTGGGGAGCAAAGTCGTACCCGGGCAGATCCTCGAACCGGTCTTCGGAAGTTCTGAGGATTTTCACGGGGGCCACCGTAACCAACATGGCATCATGCGCGGCGTGCGAGCCTTGGTACGCATCATCGCCATCGCGCTGGCCGTGACATTGGCATTCGTCTTTCTCGGCCCGCTCGCCCCTAAAGGCACGTTCGTCGCCGAGTGGTCGGGTTCGCTGCGCGACGTCATGAACGCCTGGTGGGGATTCCCCTTGGGCCCTCCCGGCTAGGGCCGCGAAAAGAGGCGACCACTTCGGTTTTCGCGGCCCGGGAAGGTCGTCTAGCTTTCGGACTCTTCCCCCGCCGGGTCACCGGCGAGCTTCCCCCGGTCTGCGAATCGCGAAAATCGATCCTCGCAGACCATTGACTGAGTTACACAAACGTAATTACAGTGGTGTGCCCCGCCCCTAGATGTGGTGTCCGTAAGGCAATGGACCACAACATCTTGTGGTGTGGTGAATCTTGAGAAGCTCGACGGTTCGGGCACGAGGAAGGGTTAGACATATGGCCAACGGCCTGCGCATCGATCGCCGGTTCACAACCGCAGGAAAGGATCCATATCTGGCCGTCGAATGGTCGAAGCGCGATTCGCGTATCACCAACCCCGACGGATCCGTCGTTTTCGAGATGAAAGACGCCGAGATCCCTGCCGGATGGTCGCAGGTGGCAGCCGACATCATGGTGTCGAAGTACTTCCGCAAGGCGGGAGTGCCCCTCCTCGACGAAGCCGGCGAACCAATCCTCGACTCCGATGGAAACCCGGTGAAGGGCTCGGAACGCTCGGCGCGCCAGGTCTTCGATCGGCTCACATCCACATGGCGTTGGTGGGGTGAGTCCAACGGATATTTCGCGACGGTCACCGACGCCGAGGCCTTCGAAGACGAACTCAAATACATGCTCGCCACCCAGATGGCCGCCCCCAACTCACCCCAGTGGTTCAACACCGGTCTCAACCACGCCTACGGGTTCACCGGACCTGCCCAAGGCTTTTGGTACGTGGATCCCCAAAGCGGTGCCATGACCACCTCACCCGACTCGTATTCCCGTCCCTCCCCCCATGCCTGCTTCATTCTCTCGGTGAGCGACGACCTCGTGAATCCGGGCGGCATCATGGATCTGTGGGTGCGCGAGGCCCGGATCTTCAAGTTCGGCTCTGGTGCAGGTTCGAACTTCTCGTCCATCCGCGGCGAAGACGAGCTTCTCTCCGGTGGCGGTAAGTCGTCCGGAGTGATGTCGTTTCTCAAGATCGGTGATCGAGCCGCCGGAGCCATCAAGTCGGGAGGAACCACAAGACGCGCCGCCAAGATGGTGATCCTCGATGTCGACCATCCCGACATCGAGACCTTCGTCGAGTGGAAGAAGGTCGAAGAGGACAAGGCACGCCTGCTCATCCAACACGGCGGTTTTCCCGCCGACTTCAACGGAGAGGCGTACGCAACGGTCTCCGGACAGAACTCGAACAACACGGTGCGGGTCACCAATGAGTTCATCCAGGCTGTGGTCGAAGACGGCGATTGGCAGCTTCACAATCGCGTCGGCGGCGGAGTCCGCAAGACGCTCAAGGCGCGCGATCTGTGGAAGAAGATTGCCGAAGCGGCCTGGGCATGTGCTGATCCCGGTCTTCAATTCGACACGACGATCAACGAGTGGCACACGTGCCCCGCGGGCGGACGCATCAAGGCCTCCAACCCCTGTTCGGAATACATGTTCCTCGATGACACGGCCTGCAACCTTGCCTCGCTGAACCTCGTGAAGTTCGTCGACGATGAGACCGGCATCATCGACACGGCGGCGTACGAGCACGCCATCAGGTTGTGGACCATCGTGTTGGAGATCTCGGTGGCAATGGCCCACTTCCCATCACGCGATATCGCCCAGGGAAGCTACGACTACAGAACGCTCGGCCTCGGTTACGCCAACCTCGGATCCCTACTGATGCGGTCGGGGATCGCCTACGACTCCGACCAGGGAAGGGCGATCGCTGGAGCCTTGACGGCCATCCTCACCGGATACGCCTATGCCACCTCGGCGGAGATCGCCTCCGTCGTGGGACCGTTCCCGAAATACGGGGACAACCGTGAACACATGTTGCGGGTGATCCGCAACCATCGGCGAGCCGCCTACAACGCCGCTCCAGAGGACTACGAAGGGATCGGGCACCGTGTGACCGGTATCCA
>JBFJTO010000107.1:0-5544 GCA_041625295.1 Acidimicrobiia bacterium
CAAGTTCGCAGGCGACGTCAGAGTCGCCGGAAAGATGTTCCACTGGACCTCGGAAAACACCGAGTTCGATCCCGACCATTCCTGGACCACTCAGAGCGTCGAATCCCCTATGAACTGGAAGATCCATGTGGAGTTGGTGCCCGAAAACGGCGGCACCCGGGTGGCATGGCACCAGGAGATAGGCGAATTGGGCGGCTTCTTCGGAAAGCTCGCCGAGCCCGTGGTAACCCGGATGTACTCGAGGGACGTGAAGTCCAATCTCGAGAAGATGAAGGATCTACTCGAAGGCTGACCCAAAGAGACCCGGATTCCGGCGGACCGGGCCTCCGACCGCGTTTCCCCATCTTTGGCAAGCCGACCCGTAAACTCGCCCGAAGATGGCGGCTTCGACCGAATCAACACTAGAAGTCACAGACCTCACCCACTCATACGGGTCGCTGAAAGCGCTGACCGACATCAACCTGCAGATCCCCAGAGGGGAAATCTTTGGCTTGATCGGCCCCAACGGCGCAGGCAAGACAACGCTGATTAGGGCGTTGGTGGGATCGCTAACCCCCAGTCTTGGCAACGTGTCCGTGCTCGGCCTCGACCCCAAGACTGATCGTTGGCGGCTCCGCCAACAGATCGGATACATGCCCCAGCGTCCCGCCTTGTACGACGACCTGACCGTCGCCGCCAACGTGTCGTTCTTCCTGTCCGGCCATCGCCGGCACCCAGACCCAGACCTCGTCGCCGGGGCCCTCGACTTCGTTGATCTCGCCGATCGAGCACACGACCGCGTCCACACCCTGTCGGGGGGCATGCAACAACGGTTGTCTCTTGCCTGCGCCCTCGCCCACAAGCCCGACGTGCTGTTTCTCGACGAGCCGACATCCGGGGTCGACCCCGAGCTCCGTGCTTCATTCTGGGAGGGGTTCCGCCGACTCACACAACGAGGAGCCACCATCGTCGTCTCCACCCATCAAATGGACGAGGCACTTGCATGCCAGCGAATCGCCGTTCTCAGCCATGGCCTCAAGGTCGCCGATGAGGACCCACGGGTGCTCGCCAGCGGAGCCCGCGCCCTCGTCAGAGTGTGGAAGGGTGACTCGATGACCGAACACACGATGGAGGATTACCGCGTGGAACTCCCGAGGTTGCTGGAATCCATTTCAGTAGACCGAATCGAGATCGTCCATGAGACTCTTCAGGATGTCGTACTCCGTCTGATCAGGAGCGCGACATGAACTCGACAGGGCCGAGTCGCAGCCTCTCCGTCGCCAGACGCGTCTTTGCCCAACTCAGAGGCGACCGCCGATTCGTGGTCGTGAGCACCGTGGTGCCGGTGGTCGTGATCTTCCTCCTGAAGACGTTCTGGGATGCGATAAACACGGCCATGCTCGATCAAGCCAAGTTCGCGGTCCCAGCGGGCGTATTCATCGTGCATTTCGTCACGTACGTGCTCACCGCGATCGTGCTCGTCCGCGAACGGGTGGCCGGGACGATGGAACGGATGTTCGTCGACGGCTTCAGACCCGGTTCGATCGTGGCCGGATACCTGGGCGGATACACGGCTCTGGCAACCATCCAGTCGATTGCCATCCTCGTGGAACTCAACCTGCTCTTCGACATCGGCTTCGGGCTCGCAGCCAACCTGGAGGTCTTCCTCGTCATGTGGCTGATGGCGGTCCTGTCTCTCTCGCTGGGAGTGCTGGTGTCGAACGCAGCCCGCAACGAGGGACAGGTGTTTCCCTTCATCCCTCTCGTGATGGTGCCGCCCGTTTTCCTATCGGGGTTGATCGTCTCGGTCGACTCCTTGCCCACCTGGGCACAGATGCTCTCGAAGGTCGTCCCACTCACGTATGCAATCGACGTGGTCAAAGAGGTGCTGGCAGGAGGGAACATGTTCGATGCCCTGGGGCCGCTGGTCATGCTGCCTGTGCTGATCGCTGTGGTCCTGTTCCTGGCAGCGACGACCCTGCGGGAATCCGGCTGAGTCGAGCCGATCGATGAACGGGTAGCGTGCCCGGATGACAGCCGGATACTCGGGAACACCTCTGCCCAAGAAACTGGGAATCAAGCCGGGACACGTTCTATGTGTTCTCGGAGGTCCCGATCACCTCGAGGGCCTGCTCAGCCCGATGCCGGAGGGTGTGTCGTGGACCGATGACCTGGCAAAGAGAGCCGATGTGGTTCTGTTGTTCACTACCGAGAGGGCAGTGCTGGACGGGAGGATCGAGGAGATCGCCAATGCCGTCCATCCCTCGGCATCGGCGTGGATCTGCTGGCCGAAGCGGGCATCCGGCGTCTCAACCGACATGACCGAGGATGTCGTTCGCGAGATCGCGCTCCCCTTGGGCTTGGTCGATAACAAGGTGGCTGCCATAGATGAAACCTGGTCGGGGCTTCGTCTCGTGTGGAGACGCGAGTTGCGCTGACACTCAGTGCTCCCTCCCGCGAGGACCCGCAAGGTCCGAGCGTCTTGTCCTCCGGAGCGAAGCGAGGGAGGAAGGTCCCTGCCGACCGAAGATCGGGAGGTAGGAGGGGAGGGTGGCCCGAAGGGTCCGAGCGTCTTGTCCTCCGGAGCGAAGCGAGGGAGGAAGGTCCCTGCCGACCGCAGGTCGGGAGGTAGGAGGCGAGGTGACCCGAAGGGTCCGAGCGTCTTGTCCTCCGGAGCGAAGCGAGGGAGGAAGGCCCCTGCCGACCGCAGGTCGGGAGGTGGGAGGCGGTCCCTTCCCCACTTCGTGGGGGACAGAGCTGCGTTCGAAGGCGGAGAGATTCTCGCTTCACGCATTGCCCGGCCGCCCGGATACGCTGGGAAGAAGTAGAGAAAGGGAACTTCATGTCCGTTCGCACGGAGTACGCACACGGCACGCCTTCCTGGGTAGATCTGGCCACCACCGACCCCGACGGCGCTACCGCGTTCTACAGCGCACTGTTCGGTTGGGACCGCACCGACGAACCGGCGGGCGAAGACGCCGTCTACACGATGTTCCGCAAGGACGGCCACGCCGTCGCCGGGATGGCGGAACAAGACCCCCGCCAGCGCGAGGCAGGCGTACCACCGAACTGGACGACATACATCACTGTTTCCGATTTGGACGCCGTCACCGGACAGGTCGCCACCCTGGGGGGCAGCGTGCATGCCGAGCCGTTCGATGTCATGGACGCCGGCCGTATGTCGATCATCCAGGACCCGACCGGTGCCTTCTTGGCACTCTGGGAGCCGAAGAACAACATCGGGGCCGAGCTGGTCAACGAGGCCGGAGCTTTCACCTGGAACGAGTTGAACACCAGGGGGGCAAAGGCAGCGCGGGATTTCTATGCCGCCTTGCTCGGCCTCGAATTGTCGATCCAGGACATGGGCGAGATGGGCGAATACACGACCCTCATGAAGGGTGATGCCATGGTCGGCGGCGTCATGGACATGCCCCCGGGCATCCCCGAGTTCGTCCCGCCGCACTGGCTCGTCTACTTCGCAACCGACGACGTCGAGGAGACCGTGGCGAAGGCATCCGAAGGAGGCGGCCAGGTGATGGCGTCGCCGATGGACATCCCGGGTGTGGGCCGCTTCGCGGTACTCAACGACCCCCAGGGAGCGACGTTTGCCGTCATCAAGTTCGAGGTACCCCTCGACTGAGGCCGGGACCAGGTCGGGTCGCGGGCCTACTCTCCGGACGTGGACATAAACATCCGCCCGGGTCGACCCGACGACCTGGATCACATCTCAAAGTGGACGGCCGGCACGTTCGAGTGGGGCGACTACGTCTCTGAGCAGTTCCTGGGCTGGCTTGACGACCCCCGGGGGTTGGTGTCTGTCGCCGTCGATGACCGTGGCCGCGCCATCGCCCTGAGCCGGGTGGTGATGCTGTCTGCGAACGAAGCCTGGTTTCATGCTGCCCGGGTTCACCCCGAGCACCGCCGCCAGGGGATCATCTCCGCTCTTCACGATCGGGGAACCGGTTGGGCGATCGAGCGGGGAGCGATGGTGGCGCGGCTGATGGTGGAGGACTGGAACCACCCGGCCCGCGCCTCCGTGACCCGGAGCGGATTCCGGGAGGTGGTTCCCTGGATTTCAGCGGTATCCGATGCGATCCCTCATGCGGACGTCCCGGAAGGGATGGCGCTCACTCGAGCGGGAAGGGCAGAGGTCAGTGCAGCCTGGATTTCATGGTCGGCGGGAGTCCTTGCGAGAAGCGCTCGGGGCCTCTACTCGATGGGTTGGTACCTGCGCACGATGACTGCTGGAGACGTCGAAGGCATGGCCGATCGAGGCCGCCTCTACCAGGGCCCCACCGGGTGGGTCGAAGCCGTGGAACGAAGAGACACCCTGTGGATTCCCTGGATCGTCACCACCGAAGAAGATGCTCCCGCGATGGTTTCTGCCATCACCGACCTGGCCTCCAGAAGACCCGCTGTATCCGCTCTCAGATTGATGTTTCCCGCGGTCTCGTGGATGAAGTCGGCGGCGCTGGCGGCCGGTTTGCATCTGGAACCGATGTCTGTGTTCGAACGACCTACCCGGGCATCCGAAAGATGATCAGCGCGGCGAGAACCCACACCACATAGATGGACGGCAACTCGACGCGAGATCCAAAACCGATCCTCTGCAAACCGTGCCGCAGCCACCATGCGAGTGGGGCGCCCAGAAAAGGAACAACAACCAACCCAGCCCAGCCGGCAACCCTGACGACCTCCACGGCGGCATGAAATGGAACGGGAAGATCGCCGACCAGGGGCTGCAGCTGAGAAGCGGCGACCCCGAGCAGCAGCCCGATCAACGCAGCTCCCACGGCACGACCGATCATCACCTCACCGGGCGGATACTCGGATACCGACACGGCCGCTCCGTATCGCCCCTCCGACGCAACTCCCAGCGCAAAGGCACCAAGCACCGAGATCACGAGAAGCGAAGCCAGGAACCCGCCAACCGACAATCCCAGATTCAGATCGACAACGCCAACACGATCCAGGAGGAGTGCCAGCGCCAGACCGATGATCCCCGAACCGATGACCAGCATCCCCAAATCGAGCGCGGTCCGGAAGGTCCCCGCTGCCAGCTGGAAGTAGTAGCGAAACGGCTGGGGATGTACACCGAACATCATCTACCTCCGAGCGCTTCCCAGTACAGCTCCACCGGGTGAACCACACGAAAACCTCTTCCGAGGTGGCTCCTCATCTGCATCTCGCAGCCCGGGTTGGCGGAGGCGACGATAGCGGCCGCCGTCGCTCGCACCTGATCGGCCTTGCGGCGGCCCAACTCCCGGGAGGTCTCAGGATTCGTGACCATGTAGATGCCCGCGGCACCGCAGCAAAGGCCATCCGGATCCACCTCGACCGGTGAGAATCCGGCAGCAGCGACGATGGCACGGGGCGCAGCGGTGATCTTCTGACCGTGGCGGAGATGACAGGGATCCTGAATGGCCACCTCCACGCCGTTGCCGGGCAGCGACGGCAAGGCGCCCTCGGCAATCAACCCGGCAACGAACTCGGTGGCGTCGCGAACCCGGCCGGCGGTTCCCGGCCCGGCCCAGTGGTCGTAGTCCTTCAGATGGGCCGTGCAAC
>JBFJTO010000108.1:0-5541 GCA_041625295.1 Acidimicrobiia bacterium
CGCCCCCCTCTCCTCCATCGGAGGACCAGTTGGTCTGATGGGTCTTAGTTGCCTTTCATATCCAGATACGGCGCCGGTAGAACCGTCGGGCTCTGGAAGCGGACATAACCGTGTCCGGTCATGCCGTGGCAAGCGTTGCATGCTTCGATCGCAGTTGCGTAAGCACTGTCGAATGCTGCCTTGTCCTTGGCTGCGATCGCATCGACCACTGCCTTGAGGGCGCCGTCTTCGAAGCCCTTCAGGAGTTCGGCGTTCTTCGGCCGGGTCGCTTCACCGACCTCTTGGTACTCGAGCGCTTCCTTGATCTGGTAGGCGGCCTGCGCCCAGTTGCCGGCATCAACGGCGAACTTGGCGATCGCAAAGCGATGGCCGTACTCGATCATGATCGTGCCGAGCCCGGGCTGAATGTTCCACAGCGCCAGACCACGATCGATGTTGTTCATGCGATCGGTGATCATGGCCGCGGCATCTTCAACCGTCGGGGTGCCTTCGGGCGCCGTGAACGGAGCCAGGTCATGGCTGCCTTCCGGTCCAGGTGCCACCGACTGGCTCGCCTCCGTCTTCAAGAAGGCCTGCGGGCTCGTGGGCGGCTTCTGGAACCGAACGTATCCATGTCCGGTGCCGACGTGGCACTCGTTGCAGCCGGCAACCGCAGCGTCATAGGCGCTGTCGAAAGCCGACTTGTCCATGGCGACGATCGCATCGACGACCGGGTCGAGATAGGTGTGCTCGAAGTTCGCGAGCAGCTCGGCCTTGCCCGGACGGGTGGCCTCGCCGACTTCCTGAATCTCGATCTGCTCTTTGAGCTGGTACTGGGCCATTCCCCAGTCACCTGCGTCTGCGGCGACCTTCGCCTGTGCGAAGCGCTTGCCGTACTCGATCATCACGGTGCCGAGACCGGGCTGAATGTTCCAGAGCGTGAGACTCCGGTCGACGTTGTCGAAGTACCCGTTGACGAGCTCGTACAACTCCTGCCAGCTGAGCAGTTTGGTGTCGTCCAACGGCGCCGCAGCCTCGTGGCCGGACTCGGCTCCGGGGGCGACGGACTCGCTCGGCACCAGCTTGAGATAGGGATGGTCGCTGGTCTTCGAAGGCGCAAACTTGACGTCCGCGTGATCGGTGCCGACATGGCATTCGTTGCAGCCGGCAACCGCAGCGTCATACGCGCTGTCGAAAGCCGACTTGTCCATGGCGACGATCGCATCCATCACCGGATCGAGATAGGTGTGCTCGAAGTTTGCGAGCAGCTCGGCCTTACCCGGACGGGTGGCCTCGCCGACTTCCTGAATCTCGACCTGCTCTTTGAGCTGGTACTGGGCCATTCCCCAGTCACCGGCGTCTGCGGCGAGCTTCGTCAAGGCAAAACGCTTGCCGTACTCGATCATGACCGTGCCAAGACCGGGCTGAATGTCCCAGAGCTGGAGATCGCGGTTTGACGTGTTGAACGTCTCCATGATCAGGTCCTGGACCTGCTTGGCCGTGACGCCCTCAGGGGCGGGAGCGGCGGTGGTCGTCGGCGCTGCTGCCGTGGTCGTCGGTGCCGCTGCCGTGGTCGTCGGCGCCGCCGCAGTGGTCGTCGGCTCCGTCGAGCTCGTGCAAGCAGCAACGACCATCGCGAACACTGCGAGGATCACCGCTCTTGTCTTCCAACCTTTGTTCATCGTTCCCTCCCATGGGATTCGATTGTTGTTTGATTGGCTCGCAGAGCGGGTCAACCCAATATGTGAATTGAAGCATTTGATGCCGACGCCAGGTCGAGTCGGGGACCCAAGAGGGGGGGCCAAAAGTCCCAAATCTGGAGAATCATCGGGTGCCCGACAAAACCAAGAAAAAGGGGGCCGGTCTCTCGACCGGGCCCCCTTTCTTGCTTCGCAAGATAGGTCAGGTTTCTTTGTCGCCTTTGATGACGGCTTTGACCCCGCCCACGCCCGATGCGGCCACATCGCGAACCGCGTGAACCGCCGATTCGCCGATCGCCTCGGCGGCCTCGAAGGCACCGGTTGCAGCGGCTGATGCTGCGTCCTGGACCGACAGTCCCAGCTCTCTGGCGCCGGCGATCGCTCCGGAGATGGCCCCGCTGGTCACGGCCACCACATCGACTCCGACCTCTCCGGCACCCTGTACGAGTCCCCGGGCGGTGTTACGAATCGCTGTCAGGGCATCTCCGCCAATCTCGGCCGTACCTCGAACCGCACCGGTGACCGTGGCGGTTGCAGTACCGATCACGTCGGCACCCAGGTCCTTGGCTCCTCCGATGACCGACCTGCCCAACGCCAGCGCACCGTCGGCAAGGCCGACACCGGTCGACTTGGTTGCGTTGATCAGACCCTCGGCGATCCCTCCCACGGTTTCGGTGATGTCGCCACCTATCGAACCGGTGCCCTTGAGAGCGGCCCTGACGGTGTCCGACAAGACACCCACGGTGACGGTGGCCACTTCGCCCACCCCCTGGAGAACGCCGATCACGACGCCCTTTGCAGTTCTGACCAGTCCGGTACCGACCTCACCAACAGCAGTGAAGGCTCCGCCGATGATGTCGCTGACCGTGGAACTGACCGCGGTCGCCACCTCACCCACGCCCTTCACGGTCGTGACCACCGCGTCCCGGGCAACATCGGCAGCGCCGGTGACAATCGAGCCGGTGCCCTTGAGAATGCCGGTGATGCTCTGTCGCACCCGGCCGCCTGCGCTCTGTTCTGCCATTGCCAACTCCTTCCGTCCGGGACCAATCTGGTCCTGACACCACAATGGAGGGCCCTTGCCCGGTGGTCTATGACAGAACCTGGTTGGAGCCGGTCGTATCCGAGTCGCCTTCCCGCCATGAACCTGGCAGTCCCCTGCCATCCCGGTAGCCTCGCAACCGTGGCCACGAGAATCGCCGTATGCGGTGGAAGCCCCACCTGGAGACGCGGGATGAGCGCCATCCTGCGCGAGTCCGGTTTCGACCCGATCGACGTGGGCGCCCTGGCCGACACCAGACCCGGTCGCGATGGAGTCGCCGTCGTGGCGCACGCCGAATCTGCAGTCGATCCGGCGGTCACAGTTTTTCACGAGGACTACCCGGCGATACCGATCGTCGCGGTCATGGCCAACCTCGACCTGGGCTCGTTCGCCTCGCTGATCCGGGCGGGAGCAACGATTGCCGCCGACGACGAGGACGATCCGGCCATCTATCCGGAAATCGTCATCGCGGCAATTTCCGGTCGCTCATCCGCGCCTCGAGATCTGATGGCCGCGATGGCGGCGCGCATTCCGGCAACACCCGACCCTTCGGCATGGCTAACTGAGGCGGAGTCGGGATGGCTCGTTGCGCTGGCAAGCGGAATGACGGTCGCAGATCTCGCCGCCCGCGAGGGATATTCGGAGCGTGAGATGTTCCGCACGCTCGGAGAGAGCTACGCACGCATCGGCGTCAAGAACCGCACCGAGGCGATCATCTGGGCGACCCGTCACGGCCTCCTCGACGGCTGAGAGCCCGCTGCTACCGAACCAGCAGCGCTGGTTGACGAACGGCCGACCGCCCTCCCCCCGACCTTCGCTTCCCGCCCGGGGCGGGTCCGGCCACCTCACGGTGCGCCTGGCGCGCCGGCGCTTCCCGCGTTCTAATCGCCGAGATGGTCGAAGCGGTCGAACCCCAGATCCTCGATCAGCTCTGCGTTGCGAAGGCGACTTCCGGCCCCAACCGGCATCCCTGTGGCATCGGCGACCCGGTTCATCATCTGGAAGTTCCCGATCACCCCGGCGGCATCTACCAGACCGGCCTCTCCTACCGCCAGGCGCACCCCCTCTGCAGCATTTGCCGTCGCTTCACCCGCAAGGACCGCCCCGGCCAGTTCGAGGAGCATCTTCCCGCCGGGAATAATCGGATCCACCGTGGGGTCGGTCACCGCCCTGAGATCGAAGGGCGTATCGGTTTCTCGGGCGCTCCAACTGAGCATCCCCGTGTGGGCGAGCACTCAATAGAAACACTCATTGATCGCCGACGTCCGGGCCGCCAGCAGCTCCATCTGTGGCCGGGTAAGGCCCCGCGTGAAACCAGGGTCGGACATCTGTTCGAAGGTGAGGTAAAGCGGGCCGTGGAGGAGTTCCAATTCGGCGTTCTCGAAGGGCACGAGGGACAGGGCCTGGGTGATACTGGCGCCCCCGACCATGGGCACCCAAGCCTTCCCGGCGCGGGCGCGCCCGTCTGTGATGCCCGTCGGCCTGCCGGCTATCGGTTCCGGAAGGGCCATCAAATCCATCCCCAGACACTGGTGGAAAGTGTCCACGGCCACCACCCTCGCCACGATTCCCAGCAACTCCACGTATCCCGGGTGGCCCAAGCCCTCGCCGACGACGCGCTCGACCCACCGACGGCGGATCGACGCCGGATGGGCGGCCACCGTGCTGGCCGCCTCGGCAACCAGCGGGTCGATATCGGGCCCGGCATGCCCGTTCGACCGTGCCCGTCGAGCCTCAGCGGCGATCTCCACTCGCTCGCGTCCGGTCCATACGGCACCCGGCGATGCGACTCCCTTCCAGGCGTCTTGAAAGGCGACCGTGAGATCGGATCGCATCTCGTTGGTCACCCTGACCTCCCGGCGGATGGGTTGGCCCGGTTACGGCCTCCTCGATGGCACCGCCAGCCAATCGTCACAGCAAGGCCTCGGGGATCTCGACGACCCTGGCCCTGAGCCACTCTCCCAGACTCTTCGCCTGGGCATCCTGTCGGGTCGACGCGGCCACCCCCTCTTCGAGAAGACCGTGGATGACGAAGTTGACGGCATGGAGATTGGGAAGCCGGTATCTGTCCACCGCGAACCTCGCGGTCTCGGGTAACAGCGCCTTGAGCCTCTCGGTGGTGAGGAATCCGTCCAACCACGGCCATGCCGATCCAGAGCGGACGAACACTCCCAGGTTGGCGTCACCACCCTTGTCTCCGGACCTGGCGCCAACGAGCGCACCCAGCGGCAAGGCCCGTGTGGGGCCGAGATCTCCCGGTTCGACCGGTGTGTCTTCCACAACAACGGCCGTGTCCCCGGTGGGCGCCACCGAACCCACCTCGACCACGCCGCCGTCGACGTGGACGTATTGGGGCACCGCCGACGCAGGGATCGACGCTGGTCGATAGACCCCGTAAGGCTCGGATCCGGATGGTGCTCCGGTCAAGGAGTACAGACCGGGTATCGACGCCAGTGCAGTCTCGACCATGGCCCCGGAGAAGGCCCTGCCGGTCTTGTGCTCGTCACGGTCCTTCACCGTCAGCCTCCACACCGCCGTGGCCTCTTCGTTCGTGCCGGGATCGGCCTTGTCGGTCCGGATCACCTGGCTCACCACCGACTCGTAGTCGTCGGGTCCGAATGCGCACGCGTCCCAGAAGGCCGCTTCGACCATGGTGGCCTTGGCCGCGATGTCCAGGCCGGTGAGCGCTATGGCGATCGAGTTTCGATATCCACCCAACTCGTTGATGCCCACTTTGAGCGTCGCCGGGGGCGCCTCTCCCCGGACCCCGGACAGGAGAACGCGGTCCTTGGCGAGTTGGGAAAGAGCGATCGTGTCGAA
>JBFJTO010000109.1:0-5486 GCA_041625295.1 Acidimicrobiia bacterium
CGACGGTTCGCTGGTCGGCGCCCGCATGGTCGATGGCATCGCCCGCATAGCCATCAGCTCGGATCCGGTGGGGTTCGCATGGGTCACACCGGAAGGCAGCGGTATCAGAGCCGAACGGGTCGCCACCGAGAAGAACCGCCAGGTCGTCCTGGAATCGACGCTCGACAATTGGCTTCCCTATTTCGTGCTCACAGACAAGACCAACGGTCGCGAGACCGAGGGAAGGCTCCTCGACTGCACATCCGTGATGGCCCCCAGAGAGTTCTCGGGATTCACAACCCTCTCCCTACTCGGATTCGACATGTCACAGGGTCTGGGCAACTGGGCCGACTCGGGAGTCGTGGCAACCGCGTCGAAAATGTACGCGACCGCCAACCACACCTATCTGGCCACCGAACCATGGCAGGACTGGGCGGCGATGAGCGAAGACGAGATCAGGGACTCCTCTCGCACGCACACCTCGAAGATCCATCTGTTCGAGTCCACCGGCATCGACTCCGCCTACGTGGCTTCCGGGGAGGTGGACGGGTTCCTGCTCAACCAGTTCGCGATGGATGAGTATCTGGGAGTTCTCAGAGTGGCATCGACCACCGCCCCCGACGGGTGGTGGTGGGGCGGGGAGTCCGAGAGCCTGGTGACCACGCTGGCGCCCGAAGGCGGCAATCTGAACAGAATCGGCATCGTCGAAGGCCTCGGCAAGGGCGAACGGATCTACGCGGTCCGTTTCATCGGACCTGCCGGATACGTCGTCACCTTCCGACAGGTGGACCCGCTCTACGTGATCGATCTCCGAGTTCCCGACAGTCCCAAAGTGAGCGGAGAGTTGAAGATCCTCGGCTACTCGGCCTACCTGCACCCTCTCCCCGACGGCAAACTGCTCGGTCTCGGCCAGGACGCAACCGACACTGGGCGGACCAAAGGCACCCAGTTGTCCCTGTTCGACGTATCCAACCCGGCCGACCCACAACTGATCGACAAGATCACCATGGATGGCGGCTGGTCACAGGCCGAGGGCGATCATCACGCCTTCACCTACTACGACGGCCTCGTCCTCGCCCCCTACGAGAGGTACGAGTGGGCAGAGCAGAGCGGCAAGCAGAGCTACGACACCGGGGTGCTGGCCGCCAGAGTGAACGGACCCAACCTCAGCCTGGACGGGATTCTCCGGCCGCTGCTAGATGGCCCTGTCAACGGGACTCAGTGGGACAGCATCCAACCGTGGACCAGTGTTCCCCTGCGAACGATGGTCATCGACGGCGACATCTACACCGTGACCAACGGCGGTATCGCCGTCCACGACGGGGTCACACTCGATCGCCTCTCCTACGAGAAGTTCTGAGACGACCACAGGCTCCTCCGCTCGAGAACCGAGCGGAGGAGGTCTGGTCGGTCGGTGATGATCCCGTCGACTTCCCAGTCGAGCAGCCGGTTCATCCACTTCTCCGAGTTGACCGTCCAGACATGCACTTGGTAGCCACCCCGGTGAAATCCGGCCACGGTCCGGCGGGTGACCACCGGAAAGCCGAAATGTGTACGCGGAACCCGCACGGCGTCGGCAAACCGCTCCGGGGTACCCACCCAGGCCCGGCGCCATGCCTTGAGGGTCTCGCCTGGTCCGGTGCTGGTCCTGACCCTGCCACCGCTCAGGGTCCTGAAGCGGGCCAGGCGCTCGTCGGAAAACGATCCCACGACGAGCCGGTCCCAGAGACCGAGGCGATCGACGAGATCGACGAGCAGTGCCTCCAACCCGTCTTGTTTGAGATCCACCACGAGGCTGGCGCCCTCGAACGAAGATGCCACCTCTTCGAGTGTGGGGATGCGCACGCCCGAGCCGCGAAACCGCCACTCGCCGGATGATCGGTGGCGATATCCGGCATCCAGCGACTGGATCTCCGCCAGTGTCTTCTCCGAGGCGGGACCGGATCCATCCGTGGTCCTGTCCACCGTGTCATCGTGAATACACACGAGGACACCGTCGGAGGTTGCGTGCAGGTCGGTCTCCAACCACCGATAACCAAGATCGACGGCACCACGGAACGCCGTCATCGTGTTCTCGGGCCAGAGGATCCGGCTTCCGCGGTGAGCGATTGCGACGGTCATATGCAGAAACGGGCCCCGACTGGTCGGGACCCGTCTCCAGCGAATGGTGGGTTGATCAGTCGACGACGCGATCCTTCAGGCCCTTGGCAGGCGCGAAGTGAGCGTAGTTGCGGGCGGGAATGTGGATAGCTTGGCCGGTGGCCGGGTTGCGACCCGAACGGGCGGAACGCCGCTTGGTGGCAAAGGTGCCGAAACCAGAGATCGAGACCTTGCGGCCGGCGTCGAGCTCGACGGCAATGATGCCTTCGCCCGGCTTGGTCGAGAAAATGGTGTCAACGATGTCGGCAGCGGCGGCTTGGGTGATCCCAGCCTTGTGCGCGAGCTTGTTGGCGAGTTCAGTCTTGTTCATCACCTCTCCTTTGAGTGGTGTCACAAGGCTCGGACTTCCCGAGCCAGCTCGAAAGATAGTCGCCAATACCCAAAAAGTGCAGCTATCTAGGCACGATCGCGCCGTCGAGGACCACCATCGACGCCTGACCCCCATCGGGACGGTCCAGTATCGATTCCGGTTCGGAGCCTTCGAGAACGACCAGATCGGCATGAGCCCCCAACCTGAGCCGACCACGCTCGGGATCGTTGAGCGCCAGAGCCCCACCTCTCGTGGCCGCCCACAGGGCCACCTCGAAGGGCATTCCGGCACACTCCACGGCGGCAGCGATCAGGAAGGGAATCCCCTCGATACGCAGGCCATTTGGACTGGAATCACTCGCCATGGCCACGGCTCTACCGTCTTCGACGATCCGGCGAACCAGGTCGACCGCGAATCGTTCACTGCCCCCCGGCCGTATCACCGGAATCGCCCCCGAATCCAGCATCTTCGGTCCCGAGGAGCTGACAGGTTCGAATCCCGAGGAGCAAACACAACGCGGCTGTGCACACGTCTTCAGCTTTGATCGCAAGGGTGCCACCGTCCTGGAAAGTTCGGCAGCCGAGCCGTCGCCCGGGCAGACCAGCTCTGCAAAGGCAGCCACTCGAGCCGCCGCACCTGCCGATCTCGCAGCGCTTGAAGAGGACACGATCCATGAGATCGAGACCGTTGCCGGAACGCGGTCGGCCACCGCCGCCGCGACGGCGAGAACCCTGGCATCGACGTCGGGGTCCGTTGAGCCCCCAACGCTGACGTCGAAAGCGGTGGTGCCCCGACCCAACATCATTCCTGCAAACTCGACGCAGCCCGAAAAGTCGGCCTCGGTCTCGACGAGTCGGGTGCCGGCGTCGATGAAACCGGGGACGACCGCCCGACCGCCGCAGTCGCGTTCGGGCAGATCCCGGTAACGGCGGGGCAGATCCGACTCGGGTCCAAGCCAGCTGATCCGTCCGTCCCTGATGGCTATCGCGGCCCGGGAAACCCTGCCGAGAAGGCCACCGAGACGTCGGTCGTTGGTGACCGTCTGAGAGATGCCGGTGAGAAGAAGCGAACGAGACGCATTGGCAAACGCCTCCCCAGCCACCCGTGATGCCAATTCCGCACACTCGCTGCAGATGGACAAACCATCTGGCCCGGCAACCAAGTAATCGACCGTTTCCCTCGTCTTGCCGCAGAAAGAGCACCTAGCAGCGGTCATTCACAGCCTTCTGAAACCTGGCACCATCGGGAGCGTACCGATGGGAGGAGCACATGGGCGTCACGTACCGAATCGACGACGGGATCACTGTGATAACCCTCGATCGACCGGAAGTCTTCAACTCGATCGATCAGGAGACCACCGATGGCGTAGTGGACGCGCTCGGCAGGGCTGGAGTCGGAGCCAAGGCTGCCGTGATCACCGGCGCAGGAAAGGCGTTTTGTGCGGGAGCAGACCTCGGAGATCTATCCGCCGAGTACGCCAGATCCGGCCCCGACCTCGAACGGATCATCCAAACCCGGTTCAATCCGCTCGTGAGCGCCATCCTCGAATCTCCGGTACCGGTGATCGCAGCCGTCAACGGTGTCGCCGCCGGAGCAGGCATGGGCATAGCCCTGGCATGCGACCTGCGGGTGATGGCTCCTCGGGCATTCATGATGAGCGCCTTCATCAACGTTGCACTGATACCCGATTCGGGGTCGGCGTGGTTCCTGCCGCAGATGGTTGGGCTGTCGAGAGCAATGGAGATCGCGATGACCGGACGCAAGGTCTCCGCCGATGAAGCTCTCCAGCTCGGGCTTGCCCATCGAGTCGCTGACGATGCCCTCGAGGAGGCGATCGCCTGGGCACACCAGCTTGGCGAGGGCCCAACCGGCGCATATCTGGCCACACGGTCGCTGCTCCGGGCCGCGGCCACAACCGGAATCTCGGAAATCCTCGTTGAGGAGGCCAGGATCCAGGGCGATCTCGGCAGCAGGCACGACCACCTCGAGGGCATGCAGGCATTCCTGGAGAAGCGAAAACCCCACTTCGGGGGCTGACCGGCCGGCTGAGCATCACGGCGCCGTAAGTAGACTCGCCGTGAAACTCGAAAGGCTGAAATGACGACGCTCGCAACCTCACTCGGCACCCGCAAGATCGCTCCGATGCCATCTGGTCACCTGCCGTACTCGATCAAGGTGCTGCTCGAGTCGGCGAAGAGGCACGCCGGTCGCGGCCTCGTGACCAACGCCGACGTCGCGGCCATCGAGGCCTACGACGCCACGGCCGTGGGCAAGATCGAGATTCCCTTCATTCCCGGTCGTGTGGTCCTCCAGGACTTCACCGGCGTCCCCGCAGTCGTGGATCTCGCCGCCATGAGGTCGGCGCTGGTGCGGATGACCGGCGACCCCCTGGCTGCGGACAAGGTCAACCCTGGCGTGCCTTGCGACCTGGTCATCGATCACTCCGTGCAGGTCGACTCGTTCAACAGCCCCGACGCGCTGGTCATCAACAGCCGCAAGGAGTTCGAGCGCAACCAGGAGCGCTATCAATTCCTCAAGTGGGGCCGGAACGCATTCGAGAACTTCCGGGTGGTGCCACCCGCAACAGGCATCGTGCACCAGGTCAATCTCGAATACCTGGCAAAGGTGGTCTGGGACGACGGTGAATGGCTGTATCCAGACTCAGTGGTCGGAACCGATTCGCACACGACCATGATCAACGGACTGGGCGTCCTCGGCTGGGGCGTCGGCGGTATCGAAGCCGAAGCGGCCATGCTCGGTCAACCCATTTCCATGCTTCTGCCCGAGGTCGTCGGCTTCAAGCTCACGGGGAAACTGCCCGAGGGCGCCACAGCCACCGACCTGGTACTACGGGTGACCGAGATGCTCCGCAAACACGGCGTGGTTGGCAAGTTCGTCGAGTTCCATGGTCCGGGTCTCGCTTCGATGCCCGTGGCCAATCGGGCGACCATCGCCAACATGGCGCCTGAATACGGGGCCACGATCGGTTTCTTCCCAGTGGACGACCAGACCCTCGCCTACATGAGGCTGACCGGAC
>JBFJTO010000110.1:0-5447 GCA_041625295.1 Acidimicrobiia bacterium
AATCCGGACTCCTCGCTCGGCGAGGGCTCCAAAGCCGAACTCCGGCTGAAAGGGCACACCGAGTTTTCTCACCAAGATGATGTCGAGCGCGACACCGATCCGATCCGCCACCGGTGCAGCGACCACGACGCCGCCTCGGGGAAGACCGAGCACAACGGCATCCACGACATCTAGGCGGGCAACCGCGCCGGCTAGCTCAGACCCGGCCTCGCTGCGGTTGCGGAATCGTCTCATCAGAGCACCGACTGGGTCTCCCGCTCGACAACGGCATCGCCGCGCCGCTGGTGCCATGCCTCCCACAGTGCCAGCAACGACGGAAGCACGAGAATGGCTCCCAGCAACGAGAGTCCAATGGCGTACACAGTCACCTGACCCATCTGCTGGAAAGGTTTCAGCGTCGACGTCACCAGAATCCCGAATCCGGCCATGGTGGTGAACGCCGAGCCCGCCAGGGCTCCACCGGTGTGACGCGTTGTGGAGCGCAGCGCTTCCTCCAGAGTGTCGAAGCGAACCCTGTCTTCTTCGAATCGGCGAGCGATGTGAATCGTGAATGGGACGCCGATGCCAACCGCAAGCGCAGCCAGTGTTGCCGTCACCGGGCCGAACGGAATGCCGGTGGCATACATCAACCCATAGGTCCAGAACACCACCAGAGCAACCGGGATCATCGTGAGCACGCCCAGGAATGGTCGACGATTTTCGAGCCAGAAGCTGATCGCGAGCACGAGGGTTGCGATCACGAGCGTGATCAGAAGAGACCGGGTCTGCGAACTGGCCAACGCGTTGACGATCGCGGCCGAGATGATCTGACTCGAGGTGGCCGTGGCAGAAACACCGAGAGCCGCCATCGGTGCAAATGCCCCGTTGAGATTGGTCTGGAGCTGAGATGCGCGCTCCTCGCCGGCCTGGGTTCCCACATCGAATAGGGCGGCGTCGATCCGATCACCGTCGAAGTGGAGGATTGCCGCCGCCTGATCGGGAACGGCTGCAGCCAGTGCCCGGTACAGGGGGGTCACATCGGTCCCCGAGGGAACTCGCATGTCGGGTCCAAGGTCCACCTGTGCGGCGGCTTCGGCCACGGCGGGCGGGGCAGCTGGCGCCCCATCCGGTCCGGGAGCAAACATCCTCTGCAGCAAACCTACCGGCGAGGACGCTTGCGCGACCGGACCCCCGGGGGTGTCGAAAGTCACGACAAACTCGGTGGTCGCCAGCGCAGCCGCGGCGTCGACCATGGCGTTGTGAGCCTCGGCCGACCCAAGGGTGCCTCCTTCGGGCGCTTCGACCAGAACCTGGCTGCTCTCGCCAAAGCCACCACCGAACTCCGCTTGGAGAATGCCGAGTGTCTCGACGACCGGCGAGTCTTCTGGCAGGAAGTCGGTGAACGAGAACCGTGTCTCGAGGTTGCTGAGACCCCACACGCCCAGACCACCGAGTGCAAGGGCCAGGATCACCGTCAATACCGGAATCCTCTCGGCCAACAAAGAGGTCCGCTCGATCACGCTGCTGAGAATGCTCTCGCTCGACTGGTCGAGGTCGCTGGCCGGCAGGACTCCTTTTCGCTCGGCGCGACGATCGAGGATCTCGCGAATGGCAGGAACAAAGGTGAGCATCAGCACGAAGGACGAGCCGATACCAACCGCCGCGAGGATCCCGAAGTCCTTGAGCGCCGGTATCGGGCTGAAGATGTTTGTGAGAAACCCGATCGCGGTCGTGACCGTGGCAAGTGTCAGGGCCACTCCGACCGTGCCGATCGCAGTTCGGATGGCACCATCGACGTCCTGGCCGGCGCCGATCTCCTCGCGGTATCGAGCAGTCAGATGGATCGAATAATCGACACCCAAGCCGATCAACAAGACGGGAATGATCTGGGTGATCTGGTTGAAACTGCCGATGATGCCCACCTTGAGCAGGATGGCCCCGATCCCCTGCATCCACCCGATTGCAAAAACGATGGTGATGATCGTGACGGCCATGTCTGCGAGTGCCCGCCTGGCCCCCTGGGTTATCGAGGGTGCTCGTCCCAGACGACCGAATACTGCCCGCAGGATCACATAGATCACCACACCGGCAGCGACTGCATTGGCAATCCCACCCGCACCTTCGAGTTTTGTGCCGAACAGCACACCCCCTGACGCAGCGACGCCACCGGCGGCGGCAGCGATCCTTATCCATCCTGGGCCCCGTCCCGCCAGCAGGAACAAGAACAGGAGGATCACGATGATGATGGCGAGAGCGGCCCCGAAGAGGACACCGACCTCGCCCGCAAACTCGTCCTGATTCTCGAACAGGATCGAGAAAGAGAATGGGCGGATCTCCAGCCCATCCACGTGAACCGATCGAACCGCATCGGCGACCTGAGACTCCAGCTTGATCTGGGCATCGAAGGCAGCGTCTGGGGTATCGGCTTTGGGCGGTTGCAGGAAGATCAAAATGAGGCCGGCCTCAGCGGTGGCGGCCGAAGTGTCAGCGTCCGTGCTCAGGAGAGCTTCGACAAAACCGCGCTGTTCGGCGGGGAAGTCAGGACTGGACAGTGCATCCCGATACATCTTCTGCACCGAAGCATCGTCGGCCAGACCATCCTCGGTGAGACCCGCAGAGTCCATCGCCTGGAACACCGGGCCGAGGTACGAGACGATCGGAGGCTGTCCCGGCTGTGTTGACATCAGGGACTGGGCAGCTCCCGAAGCCATGACCGCCTCGGTGATGCCGTCAACTGCAGCGAGCCCTCGTGTGGTGATGACATTGCCCCCAAGATCACGGACGATCACCTGGACCACAGATGTCTGGGAGTCGGATCCAAACAGTTCGCTGATCCTCTCTGACGCCCTGATCTCCGGGTTGTCGGGCGCAAACCCTTCGTTGCCACTGACAGTTGGCGGGGCGATAATCGCAAACGCGGCTCCAAAACCCAGTGTCAGGAGAAGAGCGGCGATGATGACGGCCACCGGTGCCGACTTGACGGCTCCGGCAAGTCCGCGAATCAGGGTCTTCAAGAAACATTCCTTCCTTCAGCGGGGACCACCCGAAACGGGCATCGACGACGATACCGACAACGTGTCGCAATCAGAAACCACAGTTATTTGGCGTCGGAGAGCTGCTTCCCGTCGATTGCCTCGATCAAGCGATCGTTTTCGGCGGTGGTTCCGACACTCGCCCTCACCCACCCATCTCCAAAAGGCCGGATCACGACACCGTGGAGCAGCGCCGCACTCGTGGTCACGTCCGCGCTCGAGTCCACCCTGAGATAGATGAAGTTGGTCTGCGAAGGCACGAACTCGATCCCCCTGGCCAGGAGGGCCGACTCGATCTGGGTTCGCCCGGCCGCATTCAATGCGGCACGTCTGGCCACTTCATCAGGGTGTCGGAGCGACTCGACGGCGGCGACCTGGCCCAGGGTTGAAACCGAGAAAGGTGCATGGGCCTTGCGCAATTCGCCCACCAGCTCCGGACGAGCGATCGCATAACCGACCCGCAATCCGGCCAGGCCGTAGATCTTCGAGAAGGTCCGGGTGACCATGACGTTCGGTCTCGACACCGCCAGGGGCACCGCCGACCTGTAATCGGATGCGGTCACATACTCGTGATACGCCTCGTCCACCACCACCAGCACGTCTTCGGGCACCCCGTCGATGAATGTCTCTAGGTCGGCAGCCGATCTGTGGCTACCGCTCGGATTGTTGGGGTTGCAGACATAGACGATGGTCGTGTCGGGCCGAATCGAGGCCTGGAGTGCATCAAGGTCGAGGTGGTGGCTGGGTGTGAGAGGAACCTCGATCGCTTCTGCCATGGCAACTATCGAAGCCAGTCGGTAGACGACGAACGATGGCCAGGCGTATACCGCCGAGGTCCCGGGCCCGCCGGTGGCGAGGGCGACCACTCTGAGCAGATCGGTGGTTCCACCTCCCGGCCAGATGCACTCCGGCGGCACACCCAGGCTGCCGGCCAGAGCTAGGCGGAGTTGCCTGCAATCGTTATCGGGGTACCGGTTGCTGCCGGCGATGGCCCCGGCCATGGCGGCCTGGACGGCCTCGAAGGGAGGCAGCGGGCACTCGTTCGATGCCAGCTTCACGATCGTGGCGGGATCGAACCCGAATTCGGCGGCAACGTCGGCAATGGGACGACCCGGCGTGTACGGGGAGATACGGGACACATCGGTGCGGAATCTCGGCATGACGCGAGGGTACCGAAACGCGAGCGCTCGATCTGCATAAGACTTTCGGGCGCGTCATCATGGATCAGATGAACGAGATCTTTCAGATTCTCGCGCCCGATGGGGAGATGGTCGGCCCGGATCCCGGCCTCTCTCCCGAAAGCCTGCGCGAGATGTACCGGTTGATGGTTCTCAGCCGCGAGTTCGACCGCCGCATGGTCGCGCTGCAGCGTCAGGGCAGGCTGGGCACATACGCGGTTCTCGAAGGCCAGGAAGCGGTGCAGATCGGTTCGGCCATGGCTCTCGGACCCGACGAGTTCGTGTTTCCCTCGTACCGCGAGCACGGCGTACAACTTGCCAGAGGCATGCCGGCCGACGTCGTGATGGCGTATTGGCGCGGCCTGCCAAACGATGGATGGGACGTACACAAGTACCGGATGTCGACGATCACGGTGCCCATCGCCAGCCAACTCCCCCATGCCGTCGGATACGGGTATGGAGCCAATCTCCGTGGCGACGACGATGTGGCGATCGTTTACTTCGGTGATGGAGCCACGTCCGAGAGCGACTTCCATGCGGCCATGAACTTCGCCGGCGTCTGGAAGACCCCCACGGTCTTCCTGTGCGCAAACAACGGATATGCGATTTCGGTTCCGTTTCACAAGCAGACCGCGTCGGAGACGATTGCCCAGAAGGCACAGGCATACGGTTTCGAAGGAATCCTGATCGACGGCATGGACCCGCTCGCCGTGTACTCGTCCACCAGGGATGCCGTCGAGAAGGCGAAAGCGGGTGACGGGCCCACTCTCATCGAGGCCATCACCTACCGCTACGGACCGCATGCAACGGCTGACGACCCCACGCTCTACCGGTCAGCCGACGAAGTTTCACATTGGATGACGATGGATCCGATCCAGCGTCTCCGCGCTCACCTCGAGAAGACAGGTGAGTGGGATGACGAAACCGACGTTCGAGTCATTTCCGAGGTGCACTCCCTCGTAGAGGACACCATCAGGGCAATCGAAGATCGGCCACTTCCTGCTCGCGACGATGCGGTACGGCACGCGTTCGAGAGAGTTCCCGGTGTCGTGATCGACCAACTCCACGCGACGCAGAGGGCTCATGGGGAGTCAGAAACAGCCTTCGCGACGGAAGACACTTGGACCGTCGGTAACGACCAGCTTCCCGACGGCCCAACCGAGCGATGGAACATGGCCGAGGCGATCAACGCGGCCCTGTACCAGGCGTTGGACAGCGACGACCGTGTGGTCATCCTCGGCGAGGACGTGGGTCTCGT
>JBFJTO010000111.1:0-5426 GCA_041625295.1 Acidimicrobiia bacterium
CCGAATCCGGTCGATCTCGAGTCTGCCCATCATGTATCCGAGTGCTTGGCCGGGATCGCCGATGTATCGGTCGATCTCCCCGACCACCTGCAGTCGGGTCATCGGCGAGTGGTCGATCAGGAATTCGATGGCCTGGTTTCGAGACCAACCCAATCCATGGATGCCGGTGTCGACGACCAGCCGGCATGCCCTCATCGAATCGGCGGAGAGCATGCCGACCCGGGCCAAACCGGATGTGTACAGGCCCATCTCGTCTGCGAGACGCTCCGTGTAGAGACCCCATCCCTCGTTGAATGCCGCGATGTAGAGGTGTGAATGGAGCGGATGCAGGTCGGGGAGTTCCAGCGCCAATGCCAGTTGGAGGTGATGGCCGGGCACCCCCTCGTGGAAGGTGGTGGCTTCGAGCTGAAAGGTGCCCCACATCGTTGGATCCGCGGTGTTGAAGTAGAAAACGCCCGGTCTGGAGGCCGCAGCAACCGGTCTCGAATAGAAAGCGAGCGCACCCTGCTCGATCGATCGAGCTTCGCAGGACGCCACCGGTACCGCCCCGAACCAATCTTTCATGGCCGCCGTGGCTTGGTCCAGCGCCGCCGTGGCATCGGCGACGAGGGTTGCTGCATCGGTGTAGTGGAGGGTGGGATCGTCCCGGAGCCCGGCATAGATCTCCGACACCGAATCGGTTCCGAGCAGGGGTCCGGCAATCTGGCGATACTCCTCTTCGAGGCGGCCGATCTGCTCGAGCCCGATCCGGTGGATCGTGTCGGCATCGAGTGCCCGGGTCGTGTGGGCTTCGATGAGTTTTTCGTAGCCGGCGCTCCCGCCTTCGAGGTGACAGATTCCGGCCTGCTCCTCAGGAGGCGCCGCCGGGAGGCTGTGCTCGACCAGCGTGTCGCGGTATGAAACCAGTGCCGGGCGGACGTGAGTGGCGAGTGCGTCTTCGAGGGCGTCTTGCCAACCAGGGAAAGGCTCGTCGGTCGGGGCGGGTTGGTTCGCCAGCGGATCGGCTCCTTCGAGGTGACGATCCAACCTGGCGATCGTGGTTTCGAGCAACCGCCGGATCGGTACCCGACCCTGCCGGGCGGAGTCGCGTAGGCGGGAGTTCAGACCTTCGAACATCGAACCGGTGGCGGCCAGCTTCTCAAGATATGTCCTGCCGTGATCGGCGGTCCTCAGCGGATACCTCGGGAGAAAGGTCAACAGCAGCGGGTGAAGGCCGATCTCGGGGTTGGGGAGTTCGAATTCGTCGCGCCACTCGAGTTGCGTTGCCAGCGAACGCGCTGTGAAGGCCACCGTCTCCAGCATCGCTCGCTCCCGGGTTTCGTCGCCCTCCAACCGCTCGGCGCGCTCCGCGAAGCGCGTCAACTCGTCCCGATGGCGAGCATTGCCATCCGCGCTCAAGTCCTCCCAGCCTTCGAGGTGATCGACATCGCCCATCCACAACGAGGTCAGGTGGTCGGTGGACTGGCGATACTGGGTGTATTCGTCTGCGAGTCGAGATGCTTCGGACATCCCCCGACGCTAGCGGGCGATCTCGGGCGTATACTCGCCACTCCGGGTGGAAAGAACACCCTGAGACGTTGGCAACAGCGAAGCCGGTGCGAGCCCGGCGCTGTCCCGCAACTGTCATGCCCGCAAGGGATGAGCCAGGTCGCCTGAAGCCACGTAGCGAACGAACCTCGGGTGAAGGTGTAGTTCGTGCGGCGGAAGCCGCCCGAGCTCCTTTCATCCTCCGATCTCGGAGGATGTTTTTTGTTCAAGAAGTTGGCGATCGTGGCCTCGGTGGTGGCACTTGCTGCCTGCGGACAACCACAGGTCTATCCGCTCACGGTCGATTCGCCGGCAGGCGAGGTTACGATCCACGATCGGCCGGAGGCGATCATCTCGCTGTCACCGACGGCCACGGAGATGCTGTTCGCGATCGGAGCCGGTCCGCAGGTGGTCGCGGTGGACGATCAATCGGACTTTCCTCCGGGGGCGCCTGTGACAGACTTCTCGGGCCTGACTCCGAATCTGGAGGCCATTTCCACGTTCCAACCCGATCTCGTGATCGTGTCTTATGACCCGGGCGACCTGGTGAGCGGCCTGGGTGCGTTGGGTATCCCCGTCCTGATACTTCCTGCAGCGGTGACGCTCGACGATGTCTATGGGCAGCTGGAGACGCTGGGCGCGGTCACAGGCGGAGATAGCGAGGCAATCGTCCGCTCCATGCGCGCAGATATCGCAGAGATCGTGGCCGGTGCATCCAGAAGCGGACTCACCTACTACCACGAACTGGACCCCACGCTCTACTCCGTGGCTTCATCGACATTCATCGGTCATCTCTATTCGCTCCTCGGCATGAAGAGCATCGCCGACCCGGCCGACACGGACGGATATGGGTATCCGCAGCTTTCTGCTGAATACATCATCGAGTCCGATCCCGATGTCATCGTGTTGGCCGACACGCTGTGCTGCGACGTGTCGTCGGCATCTGTTGCATCCCGACCCGGGTGGGGTGCGATGACGGCTGTGGCCAACGGGTCGGTGATCGAGGCAGACGACTCGGTGGCCTCACGCTGGGGCCCGAGAGTGGTTGACTTTCTTCGGCTGATCGCGGCGAGCCGGCCATGAAGGGGTCGATGGCACCCAGCCGGACTCGACCGGCCGTGTTGCTGGCCTCGATCGGCGTCTTGGTGGCGGTCATGTCTCTTGCCACGGTCCTGGGACCCGCCCAAATCTCCGCCGGCCAGGTGGCCAGGTCTGTGTTTCGTTGGATTCCCTTCGTTGGCGACCCGGTGCTGTCACCACAGAGTCAGGCGATTCTCTGGCAGTTGCGACTGCCGCGTATCGTCCTTGGTGGCCTTGTCGGTGGAATGCTGGCCCTGGCGGGCGCCGCGTACCAGGGGGTGTTTCGCAATCCGCTCGCGGATCCGTACCTATTGGGAGTCGCTGCCGGCGCCGGCTTGGGGGCAACGGTGGCGATAGGCGCGCGAGGCTCCGGGTTCCCGGCATTGCTGGTGCCTCTGGCGGCTTTTGTGGGTGCGGTGATCGCGGTGGGCATCACGTATGCCTTGGGCAGGACGGTCGGGAATCGGACGGCAACCACCCTCATCCTCGCCGGTGTAGCGGTGGCCTCGTTCTTCACGGCGATACAGACATACGTTCAGCAGCGGAATACCGACACCCTGCGAGAGGTCTATTCCTGGATCCTGGGGCGCCTGAGTACAACGGGTTGGCGGGAGGTGATCATCGTATTGCCGTACATGGTCGTCAGTGCGGCGGTGATCCTGTTGCATCGTCGACTCCTCGACGTCTTGAGCCTTGGCGACTCCGAGGCCGAGAGCCTGGGTGTGGACGCATCGCGGGTGCGGTTGACAGTCGTGGCGGCGGCCACGCTGGGAACTGCGGCGGCCGTGGCTGTCGGCGGCCTGATCGGATTCGTGGGGATCATCGTGCCGCATGCGATTCGTCTGGCGGCGGGATGGAGCTATCGAGTCGTGCTTCCGCTCTCGTTGGTGTTCGGTGCGGCCTTCATGGTGATTGCCGATGTCGCGGCCCGTACCTTGGTCGCACCGGCCGAACTGCCGATCGGTGTGGTTACCGCTTTCTTCGGTGCACCCTTCTTCATCCTCGTTCTTCGCACTACGAGGGACGCGCTATGAGTGAAGTGCGGCTCGCCGGTGTCGGCGTCGAACTGGGCGGTCGTCAGGTTCTCTCCGACGTCGATCTCCTGGTCCGGTCGGGTGAGTGGCTCGGTTTGATCGGACCCAACGGAGCTGGAAAGACCACGCTGCTGCGGGTCATCGCGAACGCCCTCCCCAGTTCGGGCTCGGTGACCATCGGCGGTCGCGTCGTAGCCACGCGCAAGGAGATGGCGCGGCTCATCGCCACCGTTCCTCAACGACCGTCGTTGCCCCCGATGATGCGAGTCGCCGAGTACGTGTTGATGGGGAGGGCTCCCTACCTCTCGTACTTCGGGTCCGAACGCTCCGATGATCTGGCCGTTGCGGCCGACGCCATGGCGGCCCTCGATCTCAACGATCTCGTGGGAAGGAACCTTGGGGAACTGTCTGGAGGCGAACAACAGAGGGTGCTCTTGGCTCGTGCTCTTGCTCAGCGAACGCCTGTGTTGATCCTCGACGAGCCCATCGCTTCGCTCGATGTCGGCCATCAACAACTCGTTCTGGAACTCGTGGAGAGTATTCGGGTCTCCCGCGGGTTGACGGTGCTGACCGCGATCCACGATCTCACGATGGCTGCCCAGTTTTGCGATCGGTTGGCTCTCGTGTCCGGTGGCCGTGTGGTGGCCGAGGGGTCAGCAAGTTCTGTATTGACGGTTCGGACCATCCGCCAGCATTACGGAGCGGATGTCCGTGTCATGGACGATGGCAGCGGGGGCATCGTGGTGATCCCGGTCCGCGATTCCGAAGTGGGTCGGGACCGTGGCACCATTGTCGGCGGACATGAGTACTCCTCCGACAGATAGACCCGATCCGGGTTCCATCCGTGCACCGTCACTGGTCATCGTCAACACCGGTGATGGCAAGGGAAAGAGCACGGCTGCGTTTGGCACGGTTCTTCGGGCTGTAGCAAGGGGGTGGCGTGTGTGCGTGATCCAGTTTCTCAAGTCGGGGGATTGGATCGTCGGGGAAGAGAAGATCGCAACGGACATCGGTGTCGACTGGTGGGCGATAGGGGACGGCTTCACCTGGGACTCCGACGACATCGGACACTCGGAGGCCGTGGCCAAAGAAGCTTGGACGTTTGCCTCGGACGTGATCGGAGAGGGAGCCTATGACCTGGTCGTCCTTGACGAGATCACCTATCCGATGAACTGGGATTGGATTGACCCGGCCGAGGTCGTGGAGCGTATCCGCACTCGACCCGAGCACGTGAACGTCATCGCGACAGGGCGGGATGCACCCGTCCCTCTGATCGAGATTGCAGACACCGTGACCGAGATGGTGAAGGTGAAGCATGCATACGACCGGGGGGTAATGGCCAGGCGGGGTCTGGATTATTGATGGTGGTGTGGCTGGTTCGCCACGGGCGAACGGCGTGGAATGCCGGTGGCCGGTTGTTGGGATGGACCGATGAGCCGCTCGACGCGGTGGGACGAACCCAGGCATTGGAGTTGCGGGCATCGCTGGCCGGGCCGAGTTTCGACGGGGTTTGGGCTTCCGATCTCGGTAGAGCGATAGAGACATCTCGTTTGGCTCACTCCGAGCCCGTCCCCGATCGCCGACTTCGCGAGATCGACTTCGGCGACATCGAAGGGGAGCGATGGGAGATGACCGACTTTCGTACCAGGGAAGCCTTTGCCGATCTCGAGACTTTCCAGGCGCCCGGAGGAGAATCGATGGTCCAGGTGCGAGATAGGGTCACCGACTTCTTCGATCACCTCGTCGAAGGCACCCCTCTGGTGTTCAGCCACGGCGGGGTGGTCA
>JBFJTO010000112.1:0-5361 GCA_041625295.1 Acidimicrobiia bacterium
GAGACCACCACCGTCTTGCCGCGCTCATCGACGAGGGCACGCAGCTTGTTTCTCAAGGCCACCTGCCCTGCGGGATCGAGACCATCGAGCGGTTCATCGAGCAACAGGACTTCGGGGTCGCCAAGCATGGCCATGGCGAGAGCCAGACGCTGGCGCATACCCTTCGAATACCCCTCCACCTTCCGCGACGCAACGGAGGAGAGATCCATGAACTCCAACAGGCCCGGGATCTCGCTACGGCCGTGCCCGAGCACGAACGCAGCCGTACGCATGTTGTCGGTGGCCGAGAGCGTCTTCAGGACACCGGGCTCCTCGACGATGGCACCGACCCGCTTGACGATCCTCGAGGTGTCGGGCCCCACCCACATCCCGAGGACGTCGATGGTCCCGGACTGGGCCCTGGTGAGCCCGAGGCAGGCCCGAAAGGTGGTTGTCTTACCGGCTCCGTTAGGGCCGAGGAATCCGGTCAACTTGCCGGCGGGGAACACAACGCTCAGATCGTCGAGTGCAATGTTCGACCTGTAGCGCTTGCTCACCGAGTCCAAACGAATGGCCATGACGACAAGTTAGCGATCCGTCATCAGCGTCGGATTCCCGGTACCCAGCGCACCTCGGCCCCGAACGCCCTGAACCCGATGGCAACGAGATCGACGCGCGTGCAGCCGGCCCGCAGGGCCAGACGCCAGACCTGGTCGAACTTCCCGCGACCGAAAGCGTCGAGAGGGTCTGCGGGTCCGGTGATCGATCTCACCTCGAAGGCCACTCTTTGGCCACCCGCAGAACCGATCAGATCGAGTTCGCCGGCCCCTATCTTCACGCGTCGCGCCAGGATGCGAACGCCGCGACCGGTCAAGTAGATCTCGGCAAGCCTTTCGCCGGCCATTCCGACAGCCGGGCGGCTGTTCAGGTTCGCGGAGAGCGCTCGGTCTCCTCGATGTTGATGTCCTTGAATGTGAGCACCCTGACGGTTTGAAGAAACCTCGCCGGTCGGTACATATCCCACACCCACACATCCTCCATCTTCACCTCATAGTGGCCGGAACCAGCCGTCTGGATGGGAATCACCTCGACAGAGTTGGCGAGATAGAAACGGCGCTCGGTCTCCACGACATACCGAAACATGGGAAGGACGTCGCGGTACTCCTGATACATGCGCAGTTCGGCTTCGGATTCGAACTTCTCGAGGTCGTCGTTCATAGGTCTCCTTGTCCCTCCGGGATATCGATACATCATCCCGGAGACAGAATCAGAGTCCGCCAAGTCTCCCGAGCGGCCATATCCTGACGAAAGCTTGCCCCACGATGTCTTCGACCGGCACCGGCCCGAATACGCGGCTGTCCGAGCTCTCCGAACGGTTGTCACCCATCATCCACACATCACCCGATGGGATCGTCCTCCGCTCCATGTCGGGCATGACCGATCCATCTGCGAGATAGGGCTCGACCTGAGGAACTCCATTGAGTATCACCTGGTTGTTGCGTATCTCGACGCTGTCCCCCTCCACCGCGATGACGCGCTTGATCAAGTCGTCGGTAGCGGTGGTCCTCACTCCCAGAGACTCGAGCACGGCGCGGACCACCCGATGGGGAATACCTTCGTTGGGCTCGTCGAGTCGCCAGGGACTGAGAAACACGACGATGTCGCCCCGGGATATGTCTCCCACCTTGTAGTTCAGCTTTGAGACCATCACCCGGTCGTCCACCAGAAGCGTGGGAACCATCGAGCGGGACGGGATGTAGAAGGGTTGGATCAAGAACGTCTTGATCAGGACGGCAACCACCAGCGCCCAGAACAGCAGAAAAGGGAGTTCGGAGAAGAATGACCGCCGCTTGCCGGACTCCTTCGATTCCTTCACAGAAGAAGTCAGTCGCGGCGCTCTTTGATGCGCGCAGCTTTACCGGACAGCTGGCGCAAGTAATACAGCTTCGAGCGGCGAACCGCACCCCTTCGGGTTACCTCGATCTTGGAGATGATGGGTGCGTGAACCGGGAACACCCGCTCGACGCCCACACCGAAACTGATCTTTCTCACCGTGAACGTGGCACTGAGACCACTGCCGTCTCTTGCAATCACGACGCCTTCGAACAACTGGACGCGCTCACGGCCGCCCTCGACGACGCGGACGTGAACCGCCACGTTGTCACCGGGACGGAACTCGGGCACGTCGGAGCGCAGGAACGCGCTTTCGAGCATGTCGAGCTTGTGCATGGGAATGGACTCCTTAAAACAGGGACTGATGCCCAGGGGGAGCATGAAGTGTATCAGAGACTCACTGCGCTCCAAGCCGCCGTCATGCCAGATCCGGTCGCCGCTCCTTCGTCCTCTCTTCTCGCTGCATGCGTCGCCATTCCTCGATCTTTCCATGGTCGCCCGAGAGCAGGATCTCGGGAACCGTCCATCCCATGAAATCGGCCGGGCGGGTGTATTGCGGCTCCTCCAATAACCCGGCCCGGAATGACTCTCGGTCCGTCGATTCGGGATTCCCGACTACACCCGGCAGCAGCCTGGCCACGCCTTCGATGATGGCCAGCGCAACCGCCTCACCGCCTGCAAGAACGAAGTCTCCGAGCGAAACCTCCTCGTCGACGAGATGCTCGGCCACCCGCTCATCCACTCCTTCGTATCGACCGCACACAAGTGTCAGGTGATCCATCTCTGCCCAGCGGTCGAGGTGGCTCTGAGTGAGTCGCGCCCCCGAGGGTGTGAGCAGAACGCGGTGCGAACCCTGCAGACTCCCGATGGCTCCCGCCAACGGCTCGACCATCATCACCATTCCCGGTCCTCCTCCGAATGGAGCGTCATCAACCTGGCGATGGACGCCCTTGCCCCAGGCCCGAAGGTCGACCGGGTCCACTTCGACAAGGCCGGCCGTTATCGCTCGGCCGACGATCCCCAGAGAGGTGGGTTCACCGAAGAACTCGGGAAATATCGTCACGACAGAGATCTTCACGATGCCCAGCGTAGGACTTCGGACCGCCCCCACCGCACTTGGCTAGGCTTCCCGGATGACCGTCGAAAGCCAGGAATTCGATCTTCCCGATTGGGGAACGGGAGGTGCACCCGAAGTGACTCTCGATGCCGATGCTCTCGCAGAGGTGGAAGTCCGTCTCCAGAGCCGACCTCTGATCACGACCGTGGCCTCCCCATCCGGGCTCGACATCCGCCTAACGATTGGATTCGTTTCCGGTCAGGGATCGTCGAAAGACGCTTCCTCCGATACGGCCGCGGCAGAAGCCAGGGTGCGGGCCCTGGCCGCACTCGCCGACAACGCAATCGAAATGGGAGCCGATGCCGTCGTAGGAACCCGCCTGATCATCACGCAACGAAAGTCGCGGTCGATGGTGGTGGCCTACGGAACCGCCGTGAAGGCCGGCTAGCAGCGTTCGACCCGGATTCCTCCCGAGACGGATCGCCCGGAAAAGCGGACAACGCGTCGCTCCCCGACGAGCGCCTGCGAGGTGGGCGCAGGAAAACTGATCGTTCCGGACAGGGATGTGCAGTCGGCATCGAGGCGGGTTCCGGCCGGAAATCCTATTGAAGAATCGCCAGACACGGACTTGACGGAGACCTCTTCGCCCTCGCACCGGCGGATAAGCAGATCACCCGAGGCAGAGCCACACCGAACCGACCCACCGACGCGGTCGACCACGAGATCCCCCGACGCGAGCTTGACAGTGAGCCTGCCGCGCACCTCGCCCAGCGAAATGTCGCCAGAGGCGCTGGAAATGTTCACGTCACCACCGACCTTTGACGCGGAAACCTCTCCGGAAGCGGTGTTCACCTCCAGCGATGCGACTTTGTCTATCTGGAGGTCCCCGGACGCCGTCTTGATGGACGCGGACCCGAGATCCCCGCGCAGGTCGACGTCCGCGGAGGCAACCGATATCGCGATGTGCGCAGCCGCCGGGACGACGGCAGTGACCCGCGCCGCCCCGCGGCTCCAGCCGCCCCCAGGATCACGCCGGACCGTCACGGTGTCCCCGACCTGTTCGACCTCGATCGCCTCCGCCCCACGACCCTGAATCTCAACGAAAACAGAGCCGTCGGGACCAGAGGTGATGTCGACACGACCGGAAGGAATACGGACCTCCAGGCGGGGACGTTCACCGACCACGAACATCTGGTTCATAGATCGAAAGTTCCTTTGACCTTGTTGGGAGAAACTCTGGAGCGGCCCGCTCGTGCGAGAGCGTTCACCACCCAAGCATTGACCGAGTCCCCGCTGATTCCGGCCGCGTCCTCCACGATTCCTTTCAATGAAGGAGGAAGCCGAAGCGTCAGTCTCGCGTCGAAGTCCTCGTCGGTCGCCGGTGACGCGCTCGCGTCCACGACCCGCAGAGTCGGATCACCATCCGAGATGACGACCTCGACAGTTCTCGACGGCAGCTGGGCGCCTACCTCAGCCGCCGCCTGCTCGGCCAATTCGAACACCGCCGCTCGGACTGCAGGCCGCAGTGCCGAGAGCAGCAGGCCGGCGGCTTCTTCGACAGCTTGATCGCCGTCCGCCATGGCCAGCTGAGTTGTCATGGCGGCTTCCAACCCGGTGATGATTGCGTCCGTATTCACTGCCTCTTACCGGTCCAGCGACGGCGAAGGTGATGGTCCCTGGCCTCGTTGAGGGCCAACCCGATGTTTGTCATCCGCGACTCCTTGTGTCTTTGTGACATCACTATGATGTCACAAAGATGTCATCCAGTCAAGGGGGACGATTCCCAGATCAGATGAGACGACGCTCGGCGGCCCAGCGAGTCAGCTCGTTGCGGTTCGACAATTGGAGCTTGCGGAGAACAGAGGACATGTGAGACTCGACCGTCTTTATCGAGATGAACAGCTCCTCACCCACCTCCCGATAGGTGTAGCCACGGGCGATGTGACGGAGAACGTCCCGCTCCCGTTCGGTGAGGAGATCGAGTTCCTGGTCGATGTCCTTTATCGGGATCGAGGAAAAGGCATCGAGGACGAAACCGGCCAGCCTTGGGGAGAAGACCGCGTCTCCAGCCGCGATCCGGAGAATCGATGCTTTCAACTCATCTGCCGAGATGGTTTTCGTCACGTATCCGCGCGCTCCGGCCCGGACAACGCTGACCACGTCGGCGGCCGAGTCCGACGCCGAAAGCGCCAGAAACAGTGGAGAACCTCCGCCCGCCTTGACCCGATCGACGACATCCTTACCGCCCCCGCCGGGCAGGTGAACATCGAGGAGTACGACGTCGGGCTTACGCTCGAGTATCAACTCGACGGCCGCGTCGGCGTCTGATGCCTCTCCCACGACCGAAAAATCGTCCTCGAGAGCAGATCTGACACCCGCCCTGAACAGGTCGTGATCATCCACGATCAACAACTTCAGAGACTGAGCTTCCA
>JBFJTO010000113.1:0-5360 GCA_041625295.1 Acidimicrobiia bacterium
TCGAGGGGGGAGAGATACTCGCTGCGCTCGAGGAGGGAGATACTCGCTGCGCTCGAGGAGGGAGATTCTGAGGGGGCAACGCCAGCGTTGGGCGTCAACACATTCAGGTGGCGAGACCGACGAGGACGGGTATTACAACCGTGGCCAAGAGCAATACCAGCCCAACCCCGACAAGCGTCCACACGGCGATGCTGATCCATCTGTCGACCTTCTCGTTGCCAGGGTTCGCAGGAAGGACCCCCTCACCGAGGTCTCTCCGACGCGCCCGCCGGGTGTTGGCCGAAAACACCAATCCGACCACGGGTAGCACCATCAGTGTCACCGCGTGCAACAACCCCATCAGCATCAGCAGTCCGGCTACCCGCTGGGTTCCGAATCTCAGCCAGGTGACAAGTTCGTCCGAGCGGTAAACGTTGGCCGGGGGAGAATATTGCAGGGTCATGAACGTGTAGGCACCAAAGATCAGGTAGTAGGCAAAGTCCATCAGGGTTAGGAAGCTGCGGCCCGTCGAAAAGTTGGCACCGAACACGTCACCTTCGAAGGCGGTGCCAAAACGCCGGATGGCCGGACCCACCATCCAAACAACCGCAACCATGACGCCGGTGACCAGGGTTTCCAGGCTCCAAAAGGGCATTCGGAACGCTCCATCAACCCGGTCGACGACCACATACAGGTACCCGGCAATAACACCGAGAGCGGCCGCAATCCAGGTGACGACACGGCGGACCCTTCTGCGATGAGCGGCATCTTCTTCTATGGATCTGGCCACTTTGGCGAACAGATCGGGGCTGGGCTGATATTGATCGGCGGCCCGGAACGCCGCCGTCAACCGTTCTTCCACGGTCATCGCTCACCCCCGATGGTTCCCCGAAGCGAGGCCAAGGCGCGGCGGCAATGGGTCTTCACCGAATTGGGCGAGATGCCCAGAACGGTGGCTATCTCCCGTTCGGAGAGTTCCAGATAGAAGCGCAGCAGGATGCAGTCCCGCTGGCGGGGGGAGAGTCCCCGCACTTCGTCGAGCAGAAGCACCTGTTCTTCGTCGAGCACCAGCCGGTCTTCGGGGACTTCAGGCGACGCCGCTGCGGGTATCGCCTCCTGATGCCGCAGCGACATGAGGCCGCGCCGGTTGTGGTCACGGGCAAGGTTGATCACGATTGACCGCAGATAGGCGGCCGCTTTGTCCTGGCTGCGGATCCGGTGAGCGGACTTGTGGAGCCGGATGAACGCCTCTTGGACGAGGTCTTCGGCGGCGTTGCGGTCGTCGGTGAACAGGCGTGCCATCCGCACCAGTGCAACACCTTCTTGTTCGAACAACCAGGCAACCACGGTGTCGGGATCGACGCCGACGATGGCTGCCCCCAACTCCCGCACCCCATCGGCGACCATGAGCAGCCAACGGGCCGAAGCTCCTCTCAGCTCACCGGCCAGGGACGCGACGGTCATGTGCCCTCGGGTTGACCTGCGTCTTCTTCCATGCGCCGGGACAGCCCCAGCAACCGGCCCACTATGGGAAGGCTGAGCACGTTGGCGCCGTGGAGCACACCCATCAACAGCAACATTCCGCCCAGGCGAACCGTCTCGGCGCGAAGCTGGTCGGCTCCCACCGTTTCACCCCATCCCGTGTCCGGCTCGAAGTGTGTCGTGAAGAGGATGAACGCAGTGAAGATGAGGTAGTACGCCACGTCCATCAGGACGATGTAGCTCTTGCCGGTCCTCGGGTTGGCACGGAACACATCTGCCGCATAGCTGCGACCGAACCGCTTGATGAGCGGTCCCAGGGCCAGCAGTCCGGCGACGAGCACCCCGAAAGTGATCAGCTCGAGTATCCACCAGTCCATGTCACACCTCTCCCTGGCGACCGTTCCGATTCACTATGACAGACGAGTTCGCGGCCGTCTTGGGTGACACCACACTACCCGACCGCTGAATCTATTGAGAAAAACTTGGCACGACGGAAGAAACCTGTTCCTGTCCTCCGCTCGCGAGGCCCGCTTTGGGGCCGAGTGTCTTGTCCTCCGGAGCGGAGCGAGGTGGCCCGAGTCATGCCCCCCTCCCGGCTTGCTTCGCCGGTCTCCCCCTTCCTCGGCTCGCATAGCGAGCCTCACACCCCTCCCGACCTTCCCCCATTGCGTGGGGGACAAAGCTTCGCTCGAGGGGACAAAGCTGCGCTCGAGTGGAGAAACCCTATTCGACTATCGACTTGGCCGGGATCGGGATCACTCTCGCACGCCCATAGGCGACAAAGCCCATCACCAACGCCCAGATCACATTGGTCACGAGGTTCTGCGCTTCGCCTCGGCCAGCGTGATACACCACAGCGCCGATCATCACCAGCGCCAGACCCTCGGCGGCCAACGGGACCAACTGAAGTTGAATCCGCGTCAACGCAGGAAGGATCAGACCCGCTGCGCCGAGGATCTCGGCGATTCCGGTTATGTAGTGCAGTGCATCGGGGAGGTCATACATCCATTCGAACGTGGTGGGAAGCCCCTCAGGCACGATGAAGTGGAGAATCCCCGTGAATAGGAAGAAAACTCCCCCCAATACCTGCGCCGTCCACAACGCCTTGTTCATCGCATCTACCTCCTGAGCAGACTCTTCCCTGAAGCTGACCCTACGGGAAGCTGACCCAGGATGGTCGGTGGCGGAAAAGGTCAGTGCTCGGATTCGACAGCTGCGGCGATGTCGGCGACATCCTTTTCGAATGCCTTGCGGGTGGCACCCTGAAACATGCGCCCCAGTGTGGCCGCCAACGCTTTTGCTGCCACGCCCTTCGGTTCTCCGACAAAGCTCATCGTCAGGAGTGTCCCTTCATCGGCAGCGTCCACAGTGATGACCGAGCGGTAATGCGCACCTTTACTGTCCGCTTCGACCACGTAGCTGTGACCCTCATCGATGGCTGTCACCTCCATCTCCTCGGTGGCCTCGCGGCCAAACATGATCCGGGTCTCTCGCCACCTGGTACCGATACCGAACCCCTGACCGTCGTCGAGACGCTCGATCTTGGTGATCCCCTTGATGACGCGTTCGCTGTCGGCCAAATCGGTCACAAGCGCCCACACTCTCGCCGGCGTTGCGGCGATGGTTCGGGATACTTCAACTCCCTTCACGACTCCTCCTCGGCTAGACCTCTCGACCACACTTGTTCATGCGGCCCGTTTGTACGCCCCGGGTCGGACACCCATGACCCGCACAAAGGCGTTGCTGAATGCGGCCTCTGTGCCGTAACCAACCTGGCGCGCAGCCCCGGCAACGGTTGCGTCGCCGTCGCGAAGCAGTCTGCTGGCGACGTGTACGCGCCAGCGGGTCAGGTACTCGGCAGGCGTTTCTCCCACCAGATCCCGAAACCTCTGAAAGAAGGCCGAGCGGGACATCCCCGATGCTGCCGCCAGCTCAGCTGCGGTCCACGCCTGCTCAGGGCTGTGATGTATCAAACCCAGAGCGGAACTGATTCCCGGGTCGCGGAGACCTCCCAGCCAACCTCCTTCGCCGGGCTCGAGACCGTTGATGTAGTTTCGAAGCATGTAGATGATCAGCACGTCGGTGAGTCGGGCGACCACGGTCTCTGTTCCCGGGTCGGGGCGGTCGACCTCCTCGGCGATCAGCCGAATGAGGGTTTCGATGACACTCGACATCTTCCCGTCGTAGTCCCGGACCCTGATCAACCTCGGCAGCATCGAGAACACCGGATGGGCATCACCCTGATCGAACGCCACGGTTCCGCAGATCAACGAAGTCTCCGGACCGCCGCCCTCCACCACTAGATGGCCCATTCCGCGATCGTCTGTAGTGGTGAGTTCTCCGATGGGTCGCGTCGGGGTTCCGGGATTCCCCATCATCAGATGGTTGTCGCCGAAGGGCATAAGCACGACATCGCCGCGCTCGAGTTCGACGGGGCCACCGCCATCGAACAGCCGCACCCAGGCCCGCCCGTGCACGACTGCATGAAAGATGCCGGTCGGCAAGACCCCCGATTCCACTCCCCACGGGGCAGCGAGAGCAGCCCGTGAAAACACGGAACCGCGCATGCGAACTGATTCGAGAATGTCGGTAAGTGCGTCAGTCATACTTCATTGTGGACGTTTCAATATGAAACTTGGACATCTGACGATATACGCGTCCACCGGGTCAGACTACGGTGTCGCCATGGTCGAAGTCAAGAGGCAAAAGGAGATGACCATGAACAAGCCGGTGCTGGCGGCCGTAGCCAACTTCTTCTTCCCGGGTGCGGGATATCTGATCGCCGGGGTGAAGAGAGGCCTGGCCGTGTTGTGGCTCGTAGGGGTGATCGGGCTCACCTATGTCGAATTCGGCATCAAGACCCCGGAACCAACTCTCTACAACATCATGTTCGCGAGTGTTCTGCTGATGAACCTCGCCTTTGCCATCGATGTCTACAGGATCGCCAAAGAAGCCTGAAAGGGTCGCCAATCCACTACGCCGCCGGTCTCACCGGCGGCGTAGTCGCGAAAGTCACGGCAAGGTGATCGGTCAGGCGCCCAGGCGGTAGACCATGGCGGCAAGAGCAACGAAGATCACGGCCCCATCGGAATAGTGAAATCGGGTCCCCAACCCGGCCAGCGCCGCACCCTTGGCATCATCTCCGGCCTCGTATGCAGCCAGGGCCAGCCGGTCTTTCTTGACCACGAACGCTGAGTTGCCCACGGCCGAATAGACCCAGGCCGCTATGCCGATGATCACGAACACCGAACCGAACCCGTAGACCGGGCTGTTCAAGACCAGGCCGATACCCGAAAGCCCTGTGATAACCGCTGCAGCGGGAAAGAAGACTTTGCCGAGGGCCTCGTCGTTCTTCATCCAGCTTCGAGCAGCTGCACCCCCCATGGCGAGCATCCTCTGGCGCGACAGCAACGATGCCAGACCACCGCCCAGCCACAACATCGCGCAGAACACATGGATCACCAGAAGCACATTCCGCACACCGACCTCCTCTATCCCGTCGAAGGCGAATCATATGTTCCGGATCCGCCCAAAGGGCCTGAAACCGGGGTGAACCCCGGGTCAACCCGACCCGTCTCCGATGGCTCCGCCCACCCTGAGCAGATTTCCATCCGGGTCCAGAATCGCGAACTCGCGCAGCCCGTAGTCGGTGTCTTGGGGCGGCCTGACAACTCCGCCGCCATCCTCGACTGGAGTGCGCCACCGGTCGTGGAGCCGATCGGCCTCGTCGGCCGTAGCGACCCGCAAATAGCAACCGTGGGCATTCGCCGACGGTTCGACGGGATCGCAGTAGAAGTGCAGCTCGACTCCATCCTCGTCTTCGAGGATCAGATATTCGCCCGGATAGAGGGCACCGACACTGAACCCGAGTCTCTCGTAGAAGGCCGCCGTGGCACGAA
>JBFJTO010000114.1:0-5345 GCA_041625295.1 Acidimicrobiia bacterium
AGAGGCAGCATGTAGTTGAAGAACGCCGCCGACACCGGCATCACGAACAGGAACACCATGGTGAGGCCGTGGGTCGAAAACATGGCGTTGTACTCGGCAGCGGTCAGGAATTGACCGTTCGGTCCTGCCAGCTGAATCCTGATCAGAAGGGCTTCCAACCCGCCGGCGATAAAGAAGAAGAAGGCCGTGTAGCCATACATGATCCCGATCTTCTTGTGATCGACCGTGGTTATCCACGACCAGAATCCCGTCGTCGCAGACGGGCGACGGAAGATCGTGGTATTCGGCTTGGTTGTGGTGGTCGTCACTTGAGAGTCTCCAGCCAGCTGATGAGCGAGTTGATGTCCGAGTCGGTGAGGCTCAGATTGGGCATGTACGAGCCGGGCTTGTACTTGGGGGGATCGGTGAGCCACTCCTTGAGCGCGTCCTCGTAAGAGACGCCTTCATATGGGAGCGTTGCCCCTGCGAACACCGAGCGAGAGGCGAAGTGGGTGAGCCGGGGGCCGTGGAACGCGTCGGCTGGTGGCCCGAAGGTCTTCTCAGCGGTGGCGACCACGTGGCACCCGGTGCAACCCTTCTCCTGGTAGAGGGCCCAGCCTTCGGCGGCAGGGCTTCCCTCGGGAGGTACCGCCGCTGGTTGCGCCTGAGCGGCGAGCCACTCGGCGAATTGGTCGGGAGGAACCGCAAGCACGCGGGCGCGCATCAGCGAGTGCGACATCCCGCAGAACTCGGCGCAATGCCCCCAGAACTCGCCTGGCTCATAGGACTGCAACCTGAGAACGGTCTCGTGGCCCGGAATCATGTAGCGCTTGCCGTTGAGCGCAGGAATCCAGAAGTTGTGGATCACGTCGGCAGAGGTCAGATGGGCGCACACCTCCTGGCCGGCCGGAATCACCATGACATTGGCCGTTTCGACACCGTCGGGGTATCGATACTCGAACCACCACTGATGGGCGATGACGTCGACTCTCATCGAGCTGGGGCCGCATTCCGTGAGGTCGAAGACTGCCTGGACGGTGGGTATGGCGATGCCCGCCAGGATCAGCGCGGGAATGACGGTCCAGAGAACCTCCAGCTTGGCGTTGCCGTGTGTTTGCTTGGGCTCTTTGGCTCCGGGTCGATCGCGATATCGCCATATCGCAAGGAGGATGCCCAGCTGAACGATTGCAAAAATGCCGGTGGCGATCCAGAACACGGGCCAGAACAGGCCGTTGATTCGCTCAGAGAAGGGACCTTCGGGTTTGAAGGTTGTGAGCGGGGAGTCGATCTCGATGGCCGAGCATGCCGCCAGCGTCAAAGCCAGGGTGGCGAGTGCCGCTGGGCGGGCGGCTTTTCGGGCAATGCGTAGCCATAGAGGTGGGTTGACCATGACTGGGCATCATAAGGACAGGGGCATGGCAATGTCATTCTTCCCCGGGTTTCTTTTGGGAGCCCGGGTCACACGCCCAGCGCGGCGAGAGCCTGACCCAACTCGGTGGGAGCGACCGTTCCTTCGAAGCGGGCGGTGACGACGCCGTTGCCGTCGACCACGAAGACCCAGGGCTCACTGGGGAGTCCCCACTCGGTCACCGACGGCACGACCACCAGGGCACCCGGATCCTGGAGATTCTCGTAGATCTCCACGTGAACGAAATTGACGCCCGGGTGCTGGGGCGCCGAAGCCTTGACGATGTCGAGAGTCGGGCCGCACATTCGCGACTCGCAGAAGGCGGGAGTTGCGAAGACGATCACGCTTGGGATCCCACTTGTGACCGCTTCGGCCACGGTCATCGAGTAAAAGCCCGGATCCGGAGAAGTGTCGGTGGTGATCTGCTCGAAAGATGATGCCGGATACGTGGGCGTCTCCGATGCCGGCGCCGGGTCACCGACCTCCACGATGCTCACATCTGGAACCACCGGGACGTCGGTCTCGGCGGTCGCAGGCCCGCTGGCGAACTCGAGATGGGTGGTCCACTTCCCCGTCCCGGGGAACTCGACTTTGGTCTCATAGAACCCGTTGACGTTCGGTATCGCCCACACCCAGTTGGCGGGTGCTCTGCCGACCTCTTTTCCGTCCTGGCTGAACACTGCGACGGCACCGTCCTGGGGGACGAGCCGGAGTTCCTGCGTCTTCTCATCGACGACGGACAGCAGTATGCGTTGAGGTCCGATTCCGATCGATCCCGGGCTGGACAACACGACTGTCAAGCCGTCGGATGCGGTCGAACAAGCCCCCAGGATCAGAGCACCGGCGATGGCCCAGGTCGTGAAGCGCAGCATGGAACAAGGCTAAGCGGCTCCGGATTCAAAGTGGCCAAGTTCCCTATCCTGGATTCCTCATGGAAACCCTCACGGCCCGCCGGCGCATTTCTGCCTACTTCGCTCTGACCAAGCCGCGCATCATCGAACTCCTATTGATCACCACGGTGCCGGCGATGGTCGTGGCTGCTCGGGGATGGCCGGGAACGTGGCTTGTGGTGGCGACGCTGGTGGGTGGGACGCTCTCCGCGGGAGGAGCGAACGCACTCAACAGTTATCACGACCGCAACATCGATCAGGTCATGCGGCGCACCTCCCGCCGTCCCCTGCCCCAGGCCCGCGTGGAACCGGGGCGCGCCCGCATCTTCGGCTGGTCGCTGGGTGTAGCCGGGTTCTTGTTCCTGTATGTCTTCGTCAATCTGCTGGCTGCGGCGCTCTCGACGGCGGCGCTCTTGTTCTATGTATTCGTCTACACGCTGGCACTCAAGACAAAGACGCCCCAGAACATCGTGATCGGCGGAGCTGCCGGAGCGGCGCCCGTTCTCGTTGGTTGGGCCGCCGTCACCGGATCACTGTCGGTGGCCGCCTGGGTGATGTTTGCAATCGTGTTCTTGTGGACGCCGCCGCACTTCTGGGCGCTGGCGATCAAATACAAGGATGACTACGCCGCCGCTGGCGTACCGATGCTCCCGGTCGTCATCGGGGTTGAAGCCACCACTCGCCAGATGCTCCTCTACAGCGGGCTTCTGGGCCTCTTCTCTCTTGCACTGGTCCCCACCGCCGGGCTGGGCTGGATCTATCTGGCTTTCGCAACGCTGCTTGGTTTCTGGTTCATCTTCGAAGCGGTCAGGGTGTTCCGGGACCCGGCGCGGGCGATGGATCTGTTCGGGTATTCGACCGCCTATCTGTCGGCGCTGTTCGTGGCGATGATGTTCGATGTGCTGATTCGCTGAATTCCGGGCAGTCCGCTGCCGTTGGTAGCCTCCCCGTCGTGATTGCCTCCTTCTCATATCCCCCCATTCCCATCTGGCAACTCGGATCTCTCCGGCTGTCCCTCCATGGCGTGTTCGCTGCATTTGGATTCATCGCAGGTGCCTGGTTGGCGACGCGGTTCGTTCGCGAGAAGGGTCTCGACGCCGAGAAATACCAGTCGGTGTTGTCCTGGGGATTGGTGGGCGCTCTGCTCGGCGCCCGCTATTTCACGGCTCCGGCTGCCCTGATCAACGGTGGTGGTTGGGCGGTGCTGCACCCACTCCATGGCAACTTCTCGATCATGGGCGGATTCCTGGGAGGCATTCTTGCCGGGTGGTGGAAGATGAGAAAGGTGGATCTCGAGCGGATACCGACCTTTGACATGTCCACATTTGGTCTGGCCTTGGGGACCGTCATCGGGAGAATCGGGGACCTGGCGATTGTCGAGCATCTCGGCAAGGCGACGACGGTGCCCTGGGGGTACGGGATCAAGCCGGGATACGACGTCGCTCCCCAACACAACGGTCTCGAATGCCAGGTCTCCACACGGGCCGACGGCCTGTGCGGGGTCTACCACCACGTCGCCCTGTACGACCTGGTGGGCGCCGCAATCCTCCTGGGCGTTCTCTATTACGTATATCGGCGATTCCACTTGAAGCCGGGACAGATGATCTCGTTCTGGGTCGTTTGGTACGGCCTGCAGCGTTTCATCCTCGACTTCATGAGAATCGGCAACGGCGATGCGACGCTTGGGCCGATCACCTGGAATCAGGCGAGCGGTTTGGCGGCCAGTCTTCTCGGATTGGGGATGTTCATATGGTTCGGGCGGCGCAAAGTCACCGTGGATCCGCTGCCCGTCGAGTAGACATCGCCGGACACCGATCCCGGTCGTGAGGTAGGTTTCCTCACGTGAAAGAACATCTCTTCATCCCGTATCAGCCGACCCGCCTGGATCCAGTCGAGGTGCAGAAGCGGGCAGAAGACTTCTATGTGCAGATGAACTCCCGTCGCTCTGTCCGGATGTTCTCGGCCGACCCGGTGCCGCGTTCGGTCATCGACAACTTGGTCCGCACAGCCTCGACGGCACCCTCCGGCGCCCACCGCCAACCGTGGCGGTTCGTGATTGTGGGTGACCCGGATACGAAGCGGTTGATACGGGACGCCGCCGAGGCCGAAGAGCGGAAGAACTACTCGGGCGGGCGCTTTCCCCCCGAGTGGATTGAGGCGCTGGCGCCGCTGGGCACCGAGGAGGACAAGCCGTACCTGGAGATCGCGCCCTGGCTGGTGGTTTTGTTCGAGGAGCGGTACGGGATCAATGCCGACGGTTCGCGGCGCAAGAACTTCTACGTGAAAGAGAGCGTGGGCATCGCCGCGGGGCTGTTCGTGGCTGCAGTCCACAACGCCGGGCTTGCCACGGTCACGCATACGCCCAGTCCGATGGCCTTTCTGTCGAGGTTGCTGGATCGCCCCAAGAACGAGCGTCCGTTTGCGCTGTTCCCGGTCGGGTATCCGGCCGGCGGTTGTCTGGTTCCCGACATCAAGCGCAAGAGCCTCGAAGAGGTCATCGCCGAACCCTGAGTCCGTCGTCTCTCTCAGGTCCGGTTTCTAACGGGTGCTCACCCAGAGTCCACCGGTTATGAATGCGCCACCGATGACGTGGAACACCTGGATCGACTCGCCCAGGAATACCACTGCCAGAATTGCGGCGGATAGGGGCATCAGATTGATATATGGACCGGCCTTGGTGGGTCCGATCAGCGCCACCCCCTGGTTCCAGGTGATGTAGGCGATCACCGAGGCGAAGATCCCCACATAGAGAATCGTTGCCACGTTGGCGAGGTTCCAGGCGAATCCGCCCAGGGCGGCAGCTTCCCACAGGTACAAGGGCAGGATCATCAGTGTCCCGACCGCAGCGACCGCGGTCACGATCACGAGCGGTGGTACCGGCGGTCGGCGTCGTAACCAGACCGAGTACACGGCCCATGCCACGACCGCTCCCAGGATCATCAGATCACCGGAGGCGAGTCGGAGGTCTGCCAGGGCGGCGATGTGTCCCCGGATCAGGACCACCGCGACGCCGACCATGGTCAGGACGATGCCGATTCCCTCCCGGGAGGTGATGCGCTCTCTGACCG
>JBFJTO010000115.1:0-5326 GCA_041625295.1 Acidimicrobiia bacterium
CCATCCCGAACTCGCCGTCGACGAACTGGAGGCCATCGCCAAAGCTGCGTCCGCGGCCACACTCGGAAGGTTCGCGGTACATGCCCGGGCCCTCGGTGAACGAGACGCATGCGGTGTGGAGGCCGCTGCCGCTCAACACGTTGGCGGCGGCGAGTATCTATTCGCCGTCAACGCCTACCTGCAGGCGGCCGCGCTGCACCGGAAACAACAACATGGCCGCCTTGCTCTCCGCGCCGTCACAGCCGCCCAACAAATCGCCGCGGCCCACACCCAGATCGACCCGGCAACTTTTGGTGGCGGCCATTCCGTGTTGACGCCCCGGGAACTCGAAGTCGCCACCATGGCCGCCCAGGGGCACTCCAGCAAAGACATCAGCCGATGTCTGTATCTGTCGGTGCGGACCGTCGAGAATCACCTCGCCCACATCTACACCAAGCTCGGCATTCACCACCGCCACGAACTCACCGAACTGTTCCCGCCTCCTTGACGGCCAGCGCCCCGGGACGAGACGCCCGCGGAATGAGTAGTCCGTTACTCACGACGGGTCCGGAGGTAGAGCGGATGATTGGTCCAAAGGGTCGGCTCCCGGTCGTGAGCCCGCGTCCAGGAACCTCCAAGACGTGAGGGAGGAGATCATGCATCACTCGAGAAGTGTGGGAATTCTGTTCGCTGTGGCTGTGCTGATTGTCGGTCTCGCGGTACCGGCTACAGCCAAGAAGGGGGGCCACCCCGGCCCGCCGTCCGGTACTGGTCTGGAAGTCACCGTCGAGCCCAGCAGCGGCTTCATGTGGGCCAACTCGGTGGACGACCAGATTCTGTTCGACATCACCGTCACCAATTCCAGCGGGGGTGACTTGACCGGGGTTTCAGTGACCTTCGAGGCTATTTCACTTCTGACCAACGGATCACTCGCGAAGAACGCGTCGTGGACCTGGCAGTACACCTACACGGTCACGAGCCTGGCAGGGTTGCCGGTCTCCGAGCAGTCCCAGGTGGACGTCGGCACCGTGATTGCCACTGCCGGGACAGTCTCGGACAGTGCCCCGGCCTTCATGACGGCCTATCCGATCCTTCCCTGCAATCAGGGGGAAGACGGGCCATTCACCTTCGGGTCGAACGAGGCATACGACGTGTGCTCGTTCACCGGAACCGGCGAATGGACGCTGACCACCACACTCACCAAAGCGCCGAGAGGAAAGAGCAACAACCCGTCGGCGACGGTCCGCGACGGTGTACCCGGCAACTGGTGCGACTACGACGAAAACGGTGCTCTACGGCCCGGGGAGCCGTACCTCGAAGGCGGTGTTTGGAAGGTCGATAGTGTCATCTACCTTCCAACTGACGGAACCTGCCTGCACGGAGGCGCCGGCGGTGAACCGATCCCGGTCAGGAACACAGACACGTTCTACCTGGCGACCTGGCAAGGCAACGTCGTCAACGCCGCGCCCACTCCATAGAGGAGGCGTCCGACCCCGGTTCGCTCCTGGCGGGCCGGGGCACGGGCGAAACCGTGAGAGGTGCGGATTTGCCACGCCCGCCCGCTGCTCCACCGGGGCTGTATTTGTTTAGCATGCCCTTCGGTACGGCCTTGCGAAGAGGATGAGAAACGGTAAGTGGCAGGAGAAAAGAAGGTTCCCAAGAGAGCGCTGTGGCTTCTTAGTGAGGCCGCCAAGATGCCGAGGTCGATGAGCGAGGGTTACACCGGTTACCAACTCGCCCGGTCGATTGCTGACAGATCAGGGACTGCTCCCTTGAGTCCCGGTCGTTTATACAACCTGCTCGCGAAACTGACCGCTGCCGGGCTCGTGTCGAGAACAAGAGAGACGTCGTTGACGGGCGAAGTCTCCTACAAGTATCGGCCCACGGGAGCCACCGCAAGGGAAACTGCGCCGGATTCTTACGATTCCTCACTCCACCACGATGTGAGGTTCGAAGGCAACGAGGAGCTTCCGAATAGCATCTGAGCGTTCTCTCCGGGCGGCGTTAGTGCTCTTGCGCTTGAGTCTCTGGGGAACCCCTGCCTCTACGTATGACTCTGCGCTTGAAGAGCGAATTGCCGACCTCTCCGCCCAGATGGCCGATGACCGGTTCGGGAGCTCGATGAGCGTGGTGAGGCGGGGAGTGGCCGGCTTGACGTGGGAAGTATTCAACCGGTTGCGCGACGGTCCGCCGACACTGATCTTCCGAGGTGTGGTTCTCTGGTGGTTGGCGGTGTTTGCCGGGTTGACTGCGCTGGCGCCTTTGACGCCAACATGGCCACAGCGAGCGGCTTCAATGCTTGGGGCGACAGCGGCCGGGGCGCTTGCCTGGGCATGCGTCAGGAGGCCAGTCCGCTTGGATCTGAGATGGGTGAACCCCGCCGTCTTGCTATTGGTTGTCTCTCAGGTCCTACGGGCAGTGACCACACATCCTGACTTGAACGAGCCGACCACTCGGTTGGCTCTGGCAGTGGTGGCGGTCAACGCGGTGGCATCATCGTTGCTTTGGCTGGCCACACTTGGCCGCGTTGCCACGGTATCCCGGTTGAAGTTTGCGGTGCGCGCCGAGTCGCTGGCGCTCATGGCATTTGCCGTGTTCAAACTGACGGTAGGTTTGTTCTCCGCCGCCCCGGGCCTGGTCAGGACGACAGCGATGGGGAACTCCCTGGGCATGTTCGTCATGGCAGCGGTTCTTTGGGATATCTGGAAGTTCTTCAACCCGCAAAGTCTGAGTGTGGTCGACGCCTCAGCCGCTGTGATTGCAACGGCTGCAGACGTGCGCTGAAGCCGAGGGTTCGATCGGCTTGGGCGTGGTACCCGACAAACCCGAGACAACCAAGGCTGCGTACTCTGTGGGCATGTTCAGAGGCCTCGGTCGTTCGCTGGCTCGATTCGTCGGCATGGCATTCGCCGTCCTGGGAATCTGGGTGTTGGCAGTAAACGTCATCTATGGCGACTATCCCGGTTCGGTGCGGGTGTTCGTGCTCGGGTCGGCCTTCCTGGGCACGGTCGGCGGCATCCTCTACATCCTCAGCTTCGACGGCCCTGATCGTTTCAGGGTCCGCTGGGTCCGACTTGCCGGTTGGTTGGGGATGTTGGTCCTGGCCCTACTCCCATGGAGTTTCTGGTTCGTGATGTTCGCCATGGTTCTGGCCACCATCCCGACCCTGCTGTTCAAACCCACGGTGGCCGCCCCGCCGGAAGACCCTACGGACGCCGGTTAGGCGGACCCGGTCCGGGTCACCTGACGGCGAGTGATCCCACCTCGATGGTGCCGGTGCCGCCATCGATGCTGATCACCTGTCCGTCCGCGAAACGCTTGGTGGCGTCGGCCACCGCCAGGACCGCGGGCAGGCCGTATTCGCGGGCCAGGGTGGCCGGATGCGACAGCGGTCCACCATGTTCGGTGACCAGCCCTCCCAGAATCGGAAAGATGGGAGACCAGGCCGCCATGGTGTGATGGCACACCATGATGTCGCCGGGCAGCACCCGGTCGAACTCGTCGGGGGACGAGATGTTCCTCACCGGTCCGCTGGCCATCCCCGGTGATGCCGCCAAGCCTCTGATCTCATCGCCACTCGAAGTGACAGCTGGGGGAGAAAACAGCTGCAACGACCACATCGCCGCGGCCGCGATCGCCCTGGCCTTCTTGGGGAAGATCCCGACGGGCAGCGCGCCGGGCAGCTCTTTCCCGATGATTCGGGGCGACGGGTTGGTCATCGCCCATCGATGTTCCGCCTTCCGCCGGGCCATGTCGGGGGGCGGGGTGGATCCGCGCAGCACGTCTTCGAGCTCGTCGACGGTGAGGTAGAAGACATCCTCGGTGGATCCGATCCGTCCCTGTCCAGCCACTCTCCGGCCGGCCTCGACGGCCAGGTAGCGCACGACTGCCAGGATGTCGCCAACGTCGAGTTCGGTCTCGTCGCCATAGGGCCTCGCCAGGCGGGCTCGTTCCAGGGCCGTCGAGAAACGCACCCGGTCCCCATCGTCGGAGATGGCGGCCAGCGCCTCCTGTTCGGCGGCATGGGCAGCCTGTTTCGGGTCGGTGGGCGCTTCGGTGTGGCCCAGCCGGGCCTGGATGAGGCGCAGGAGGCGGGAAGGATTCTCGGCCCAGGTGGGATGGTCGAGGTTCGAGTTGAGAAGGCGATGTCCGTGCCGCTCGAGGAAGGCGCGCACCGCCGCGCCGGCTGCGCCGGGATCGTCGTGGAGGGTCCCCTCGGCTAGCCGGGAGGTCGCTTGCGGATCCGCCGAGATGGCCTCGGCCAGGGCACTCAGGTCTTCTCCCTGGGTCACCGAGGCGCGTCCGTAGCCCTGCAAGAGGTCAGTTATCCGAGCTGGATCCCATCCGAGGAGCTCTTCCATGAGCATCCCCAGCTGGCCGGGAATGATGAACGTTCCTGCGAGAGAGGCCAGGAAGTGGTTGATGGCGGTCTCGCGGATCTGATCTCTGACTTCGGTGAGGTGGTCGGCGAGTTGTGCATCGGTGAGGGCCGAGCGATCCACTTCGCGTAACTGTCGGGTCCGGGCTCGGAGAGTGTCCCGCCCACCCTTTTCCCACGCGGTCAGAACGGCCATCGGGCGGTCCTCTGTCGCTGCCTGAGCTGCGATGTTCATCCGCTTGCGAAACGGGGGGACTGCCCTGACCAACAGCTTCATCAACGGTTCCGGTGGCAAAGGATGATCCTTTGATGGCCCACCGACCGGGAGGACCCGGTCGTACACCCGGCCGAAATAACGCCCGTGGGCGATGGTGGTGAACGGCAGGCCGAAATGTTCGGTCACCACCGCGAATGCCATCGAGTGATATGGCAGCCAGGCGCTGTAGGCCAGAGGGGTGATCGGTTCGGCGAAGTAGGAGTCGTCCCGAACCCAGGTTTGTCCGGCGGGTGGCCGCTCGGTCGGCGCAACCGGCAGTGCCGTGATCGGGCGGGCTTGCAGGATCAGCAGATCGTCACCGTCGAATGCCCATTCGATGTCCTGTGGCTCCCCTCGTCTCGCGGCGATCCGCCGACACTCGTCGGCGATCAGCAAAGCCTGAGCCGGTGTCAGGACGTAGTCGGCGTCGAGGTCGAGTATCGGGCGCTCTCCGACTACCCAGTGCTGGGGCGTGACATCCCCGGAGAGCAGGGCATCACCGAGCCCGGTCACGGCTTCGATCACCACCTCGTCGGCACCGGTGACCGGGTTGGCGGTGAAAGCCACGCCCGCCGAGCTGGCCGGCACCATTTCCTGGACGATGACTGCGATCCGTTCGTCGGTGTCCTGGTGGGACGCCCGGTACTGGCTGACCGGGTCGGAGCGGGCCGACGCCCAGCACACGGCGAGAGCCTTCAGACCCGCCTCCGTTC
>JBFJTO010000116.1:0-5238 GCA_041625295.1 Acidimicrobiia bacterium
CCAGTTGAGTGTGATTCTCGAGCATGCAGCCAAGGTGCAGGCACTCGATACCAGCGGTATCGAGCCCACCGCCCATCCCCTTGGTTTCACCAACGCATTTCGCGACGACGAGCCCCGCGAGTCCCTGGATCGGGAGGAAGTGATGTCCCAGGCCCCTGTAACCCGCGACGGATACTTCGTCACACCGCCGGCGATGGAAGCTCAGTGACCGATCCGACCATCACCCAGGCCGGCAGGGACCTTCGAGAGGGATCGCTCAAGGCCTCGGACCTGCTCGAGCAAGTGCTCTCCAGGGCCAGTCAGACCGAGTCGCAGCTTCATGCTTATCTCAAGATCGATCACGATGGGGCCAGAGAGGCGGCGGCTCGTGCGGACGCCCAATTCGAGGCCGGAGATCTGAGCGGTCCTTTGCAGGGTATTCCGATCGCCCTCAAGGACAACATGTGCACCCGTGGGCTCGAGACCACGTGCTCGTCTCAGATTCTCGCCGGGTATCTCCCACCTTATGACGCGACCGTTGTGACCAGGCTGCGTCAGGCTGGCGCCATCCTCATCGGCAAAACCAACCTGGACGAGTTTGCGATGGGTTCCTCCACCGAGAACTCGGCCTTTGGCCCGACCCGCAATCCCTGGGACCCGGACCGAGTACCCGGGGGATCATCAGGGGGATCGGCTGCGGCGGTGGCCGTGGGGTCGGCCCTGGGTGCGCTGGGATCGGATACCGGTGGGTCGATCCGTCAGCCAGGATCGCTGTGCGGTGTGGTTGGCATGAAGCCGACCTATGGCCTTGTGAGCCGTTATGGACTGATCGCTTTCGCCTCGAGTCTCGACCAGATCGGGCCGCTGACTCGGTCGGTGGAGGACTCGGCGCTGCTGTTGTCGGCAATCGCCGGACATGATCCGAGAGATGCCACGTCGTGGTCCGGGCCCGTTCCCGACTTCGGATCACAATTGGGCCGCGGCGTCGAGGGATTGCGGATCGGAGTCGTCACGGAGTTGGGTGGGGAAGGCTACGACCCGGCTGTCGCCGAGAGCTGTTCGGCGATGGTCGAGTCGCTCGAACAGCAGGGAGCGACCGTCGAGGAAGTCTCGCTTCCGACGTTCGACACCGCCCTTTCGGCCTATTACCTGATCGCCCCGGCCGAATGCTCGGCCAACCTGGCCCGTTTCGACGGAATCAGATATGGACTCCGCGTGGACGGTTCGACAACGGAGGAGATGATGGCGAGGACCCGCGCCCGCGGGTTCGGACCCGAGGTCACCAGACGGATCTTGCTGGGTACGTATGCCCTCTCGGCCGGGTATTACGACGCTTTCTACGGTCAGGCCCACAAGGTGCGCACGCTGATCCAGAGGGACTTTGCGGCCGCCTATGAGAAGGTGGATGTCCTGGTGTCGCCGACGAGTCCCACCACGGCGTTCGAGGTGGGGGCCCGGACCCAAGACCCACTCTCCATGTACCTCTCCGACGTGTGCACCATCCCCTCGAACCTGGCAGGTCACCCTGCCATCTCGGTTCCGATCGGCCTCGACTCCGCGGGTCTTCCGATCGGATTCCAGGTGATGGCGCCGGCGCTCGCGGAGGCGATCATGTTCCGGGTGGCGTCGGAGGTGGAGCGTCTCGCCGGTTTCTCGGTGCGACCGGGGTTGGCGGCCGCATGACCTGGGAAGCTGTCATTGGAATCGAGATCCACGTCGAGCTTGCCACCCGCTCGAAGATGTTTTGCGGCTGCGCCGTTGATTTCGGGGGCGAGCCGAATCGCAACGTGTGCCCGACCTGCCTGGCCCTTCCTGGAGCCCTGCCGGTTCCCAACCGCACCGCCCTGGAGTGGATTTCCAGAGTCGGGATGGCACTCAATTGCGAGATCGTCTCCCATTCTCTGTTTCATCGCAAGAACTACTTCTATGCCGATCTCCCCAAGAACTACCAGATAAGCCAGTTCGATCTTCCCGTGTGCGTGGATGGTTGGCTGGATGTGGAAGCCGACGACGAGACCGTCCAAATCGGGATCGAACGGGTTCACATGGAGGAGGACACGGGCAAGTCGGTCCACATGGGAGATGGAGGTCGGATCCACGCCGCCACCGAGACCCTCATCGATCTGAACCGTGCCGGGGTGCCGCTGGTGGAGATCGTTTCCCGTCCCGACATGAGGACCGCAGCGCAGGCCAGGGGTTACGCCCAGGAGATTCGCGCGGTGGTTGCTGAGCTGGGCGTGTCCGATGCCAAGCTCGAAGAGGGGTCGATGCGTTTCGACGCCAATGTCTCGGTTCGTCTTTCCGGTGACTCCCAACTGGGCACCAAGATCGAGGTCAAGAACATGAACTCGTTTCGCTCGCTGGAGAGGGCAGTGGCTTACGAGATCGAACGACAGATCGCAGTCCTGGAGTCGGGTGGACGGCTTGTCCAGGCGACCAGACATTGGGATGAGTCCGGAGGTATCACCCAGGAAATGCGCACCAAGGAGGGCAGCTCCGATTACAGATACTTCGCAGAGCCCGATCTGGTTCCGATGGTCTTCGACGATGCCTGGCGATCCCGGCAGAGCTCTCTCATTCCCGAGCTTCCGTCCGGTCGCAGAGTCCGGTATCGGGCGCTCGGGATCGACGCGCAGGTGGCCGCGATCCTCACGGATGCAGATGCGGACATCCGCGAGCTCTTCGACGACGCGATCGCCGCAGGGTCGGACCCACGCTCGGCAGCCGTGTGGGTGACCGGAGAGGTGACCGGCTGGTTGAGACGCGAAGGTGTGGAACTCCCGGAAACTCCCCTCCTCGGCCGACACCTGGCTGAACTCGTGGGACTCGTCGAGGACGGCACTCTGTCGGCCTCGGGTGCCAAGGAAGTGCTGGATGGCGTTGCCAGGGGCGAAGGAAGCCCCGCTGATGTGGCCCGATCGCGCGATCTGGTCCAGGTCTCCGACACCGGACTCATAGAAGCCGAAGTGGATGCCGTCCTGGCCGACAACTCCGATGCGGTCGGTCGATATCGCGGGGGTGAGACGAAGATCATCGGGTTCCTGGTCGGACAGGTGATGGGCCGCACCCAAGGGAAGGCCGATCCGCGTCTGGTGAACGAACTCTTGCGGGCCAAGCTTGGAACCGCGCCCACCGAAAAGGATCGATGAGGACTGCTGGGCCGATCATCGGGTAATCTCGCCCGATGGAACTGATCCCCCTACTCGGTGGAGTTGCTGCCGGTGTCTTGGTGATCTTCTGGATCGTCAAGAAGCTCTTCAAGCTGGCTCTCTATGCCGGGATCGTCGGTGTGATCGCCTGGTTCTGGTACTTCAATACCTGAGCCATGGGTTTTCTCTTTGACGTTCTCCGTGATGCCTTCCGCGCCATCATCGAGTTCGATCCCGAACTCAGACGGGTTCTCGGCCTCTCACTGACGGTGTCGGGCGTGGCCACCGCGATCGGAGTGGGAATCGGTGTACCGGTGGGTGTGGCGTTGGCGCTTGGGCGATTCCGCATGCGAAGGGTGTTGCGCATCCTGGTAGATGTCGGGATGGGGATGCCGCCGGTCTTGGCCGGCCTGCTTCTCCTGATCCTGTTCTGGCGTGCTGGGCCCCTGGGCGGTTTGGGCCTGGCTTTCACTCCGGCTGCGATGGTCGTCGCCCAGGTGTTGCTTGCGATCCCGATTGCAGCCGGGGTGACTGCGGGTGCGGTTTCCGGATTGCCCGACGCCGCGCTCGAACAGCTCGCGGCGCTCCGTTTGTCGCGCTGGAAGACCGGTGTCATCGCGGTTTCGGAGGCGAGATCGGGAGTGTTGGCGTCGGTGGCGGCATCCTTCGGGAGGGTGGTGTCCGAGGTGGGTGCCGTGCTGATCGTCGGGGGAAACATTCTCGGTGAGACCCGGGTCTTGACGACTCTCATCGTCCAGGAGTCCCGTCAGGGGCACTTCGGTCTCGCGGTTGCGGCAGGAATCCTGCTTCTGGTGATTTCGCTGGTCGTGAATGTCGCCATCGGTGGGCTGGAACCGCAGTGGCGCCGATGATCCGCTATCCGGCCGATGGTTCGATACTCTCGATCGAGTCACTCGATGTCGCCCCTGGCGAGAGACTCATCGTCTTTGGCCCGAACGGTGCTGGGAAGTCCACGATGTTGAGAATTCTGGCGGGCGTGCTCCCGGGTGGGCCGGCACCCGCGGCGGCGTATCTACCCCAAAAGCCGCACCTGTTCAAAGGATCGACGAGATGGAATCTCGGTCTGGGACTGGATCCGGAGCAGACGACTCGGGCAGCTTTCCTGGCCGCGACGATGGGTGTGGATCATCTCTTCGGCCAACCTGCGTCTCATCTCTCGGGAGGAGAGATCCACAGGATCGCCCTGGCGCGGGTGCTGGCCCGTCCCGAGACGCTGGTTCTCCTCGACGAACCGCTGGCGCCGATCGATGTTTCCTCCCGCCGTGATCTGGCCCGGGTCGTGTTGGAGGCCATCTCAGATCGCTCAGCGATCATCGTCACCCATGACATCGAGGAAGCGGTCGCTCTGGGCACTCACATGGCCGTGTTGATCGGAGGTCGAATCCGACAGCGCGACGAGATCGGAAGCGTGCTCTCCCACCCGGGCGATGCGGATGTCGCCGCAGCGATCGGCGTTGGGAACCTGATCGAGGGGATCGCTCGGGTTTCCGGCGGAGTGACCAGACTCGAGGGACGAATCGAGATCGTCGGGTCCGGTCTTGTCGTCGATGGGTCCAGCGGTCGGGCCGTTTTCGGCGCCGAGGCGGTGACGCTGTTCGCCACCCCGCTCGCCGACTCCGGATCGGCTCGAAACCATTGGACGGGGGCCATCACCGGCATTCGTTCCAGCGGGAGGATGCTCGAGGTGACCGTGGACTGTGGCGTGGAGATCGTTGCGTTGGTGACGCCCGGGTCCGCCGATGGACTCGGTCTTGCGGTCGGGAGCCAGGTCGGAGTGGCTGTCAAAGCTGCCTCGGTGAAGATCCTGTGAAGAGGTTTCTCGTGGCGGCGTTGCTGATCCTGACTTCGTGTTCGACTGGAGGATCGCGAGTCATCGTGGCGGCGGGCACCACCCTGGTCGATAGCGGTCTCATCGATGCGTTGGCAACGGAGTACGAGACCCAGCATCCCGGTATCGAGTTGAGCGTCGTCGGCGATGCAACGGCGCAGATCCTGGTTCTCGCTCGCAACGGGGCCGCCGATGTCACCATCACTCATGCTCCCGATCTGGAGGCTGCCTTCGAGGCTGATGGTTTGGCTGCCGTGAGCA
>JBFJTO010000117.1:0-5166 GCA_041625295.1 Acidimicrobiia bacterium
CCCGTTCCTCGGCAACGTCGGACCGGCGTCCATTCCGATCACTCTCTCCCGCGAACTGGGCTCGTTGGAGGCCGGGGACAGGGTGCTGTTGCTGGGGATTGGATCGGGCATAAACGCGATGGGAATCGAACTGACCTGGTGATTCCGGGAGCACCCGCGGAGCTACCCCCTCCAGGTCTTCCAGGCCTGAACTCAGACTGGTCGCGACTGGTCACGACACCCGGCCTTGATCGAGTCGGCCGTACCTGGCACGTTCTCGACAACCGTGTGCCAGATCCCAGGCTCACCTTGCTGTGCGTGCATGGCAATCCGACCTGGTCGTATCTGTGGAGATCGCTGTTGGCGGCGGCCCCTGTGGGGGTACGCGTGATCGCGGTTGACCAACTCGACATGGGATATTCCGAGCGAACCGGGGTCACCAGAAGGCTTGCCCAAAGAATCGAGGACTTGTGCCTCCTCAGCGATCGGCTGGATCTCGCCGGTCCGGTTGTGGCCGTCGGGCACGATTGGGGCGGTCCCATATCCCTTGGATGGGCGCAGCGGAACCTCGAAATGGTTTCCGGCCTCATCCTCACCAACACGGCAGTGTCCCAACCGGAGGGATCGCCCGGTCCTCGACTCATACGGATCGTGCGGACCCGGGCAATCCTCGAGACGATTTGTGTGCGAACGCCGCTGTTTGTCGGCGGTACGTTGGCGCTTGCCCGACCTCGTCTAGACAGGAAGGTTCGCGCCGCGTACGCGTCCCCATATCAGAGACCCTCGCGGAGGCATGCCATCGGGACTTTCGTCGATGACATCCCTCTCTCGTCGGGGCATCCCAGCCGCGAGATCCTGGAAGAGGTGGCCGCCGGGCTCGATGAGTTGGCAAGCGTGCCCTCGTTGATCTTGTGGGGCACTTCCGATCCGGTGTTCTCGGGCGGGCATCTTCAGGATCTGCTTGAGCGTCTTCCCCACGCGCAGATTCACCGCTTCGAGGGTGGGGGCCACCTGGTGCCCGAAGACGCCGACATCGCCCCGGTTGTCTATCGGTGGGTCGACGGGCTTGGTCTTCCGGGTTCACCCGCCCTGCCTGCCACCGTCCGCAAGCCGCTATGGGATGCCGTCGATCGCCGTGCGGGTGACCAGGATGTCGCCTTGGTCGAGATGGGATCCACAGGCCCGAGTGCATCGATCACGTTTGCCGATCTCGCCGATGATGTGGGACGCCTTGCGGCGGGTCTCTCCGCTTTTGGCGTCAACAAGGGAGACCGCGTGGGGCTGCTGATTCCCCCCGGAATAGATCTGGCTGCGTGTGTCATCGCCTGCTGGCGGATCGGAGCTGTCGTTGTGGTCGCCGATGCCGGACTCGGCGCTCGCGGCCTGGGTCGGGCCTTGGCGAGTGCGAGACCTGCCTACCTGATCGGCGTTCCCAAAGCGATGAGGGTCGCCGCCGCTCTGAGGTGGCCCGGAAAGCGCATCACCACCCGATCGACGCCTGCCGACAGGTTGCTCGGTGTCGCCGGCGATCTCGCGAGTGTTCGCGAGTTGGGATCGGGTCAGCCCATTCCGGAGCCTCCAACGGAGCAGGATCTCGCGGGTATCGGCTTCACTTCGGGCGCAACCGGACCGGCCAAAGGTGTCCGCTACCGCCACGGACAACTCCAGGCCCAGCGCGACGCGCTCATCGATGTCTACTCGATCACCGGCGAAGACCGGCTCGTGGCCGCCTTTGGGCCCTTCACTCTCTTCGGTCCCTTGATCGGCATCGCCTCGGTTGTCCCCGACATGGACGCGACGTCACCGGCGACCTTGACGGCCGCGGCATTCACAGCTGCGGTCGAGGCGGTGAGGGCCACGCTCGTATTCGCTTCGCCTGCGGCGCTGCGCAACGTGCTCAAAACCGCCGACGAGGCGAACAGCCGAACCGGCCTATCGCAGATACGGCTGTTGATGTGCGCCGGCGCGCCGGTACGAAGCAGTCTCCTCCGTTCCATGGTGGGTTTGATGCCCGGAGCCGAGGCGCACACGCCCTATGGAATGACTGAAGTGCTTCCGGTCGCCGATATCAGCCTCGAGGAGATCGAGTCGGCCGGAGCGGGCGGAGGAGTCTGTGTCGGCGCCGCGGTCGCCGGTGTCGAAATCACTATCAGTGCCCTGGATGAGATGGGCAGGCCAACCGGTCCCCTCACGACCGCCCCAGGCGTCACCGGAGAGATCTGCATCAGAGCAGCCCACATGCGCGATGGGTATGACAGGCTTTGGGCCACCGAAGATGCGGCATCGCAACCGCCCGGTTGGCATCGGAGCGGCGACGTTGGTCATCTCGACGGCACCAAGCGTCTCTGGGTCGAGGGACGGCTCGGACACGTGATCACGGGTGGCGATGGTCCGATCACTCCGGTCGGGATCGAACAGGCAGTGTCCGAACTCGCCGGAATCGCCGACGTCGCCGCGGTCGGAGTTGGTCCGGCGGGAGCGCAGGTCTTGGCAGTCGTCGTGGTTCTGTCGGAGGCACAGCGCCGGGCCGGATTAGCTTCCCATGATCTCGCCGGCCGGGTCAGAGACAAGATCACCTGGGCGGATGTTGCCGCCGTGCTCACCGCCCCGGCTCTCCCTGTCGATACGCGACACAACTCGAAGATCGATCGCTCGCGGGTTGCCAAATGGGCGGAAACGATCCTGGCCGGCCACCGTGCGAGGCCCATGTGAGAGTCTTGGTCACCGGGGCATCGAGCCTCCTGGGCCGCCATGTGGTCGAGAGGCTCCACGAGCGGGGTGACGATGTCACGGCGTTTCAGCGGCGGCCAGGCGGTCTTGGTGTCAGAGAGGTCTTGGGTGACGTGGCGAATCTCGAGCAGGTGATGGAAGCGTTCTCGGGTGCCGAATCCGTGATACATCTGGCAGCTCGAGTTTCCGCGGTGGGCCACAGCGAGCAATTTGCCGACACCAACATCCACGGCACCGAGAATGTCATCCGGGCCGCAAGGGCGTGCGGTGCCGGCCGCCTCGTCCACGTTTCGTCGCCCTCGGTGGCCCACACAGGCGTGTCTCTCTCTGGCGCCGGAGCCGGACCGGCTGACCCGGCCAAGGCGATCGGGCACTACTCACAGAGCAAGGCTGCCGCTGAGATCCTTGCCCTTGCAGCCAATTCGGAGGACCTTTCGGTCGTGGCCATCCGACCCCACCTGGTTTGGGGGCCGGGTGATCGCCAACTGGTCGGCCGGATCGTCGACCGTGCCCGGGCGGGCCGCTTGGCCGTGGTCGGCTCCGGGTGCGCGCTCGTGGACACCACCTTTGTCGACAATGCCGCCGATGCTCTGGTTTCCGCCCTCGACCACGCTCCTGAAGTGGGCGGCAGGGCGCTTGTGGTGAGCAACGGCCAGCCGAGACCGGTTCGGGAGATGCTGAACGAAATTGTCGCGGCCGCGGGCCTGGATCCAGTGACACGCATGGTGCCGTTCCATCTGGCCCGTACGGTGGGGTTCGTCCTCGAGCAGGTCTGGCAGCGTCTCGGGCGCGAGAGCGACCCGCCGATGACGGTGTTTCTTGCAGAGCAACTCTCCACTGCGCATTGGTTCGACCAGCGAGAGACCCGTTGGGCATTGGACTGGGAACCGAAGGTCAGCCTCGATGAGGGCTTCGCCCGGTTGCGCGCTTGGTTTGACCGGGGCGGCTTCGAAGGCACCGGAAGCGGCCGGTATCGGGGGCCCTCTCAGGCCTTGCCGTAGACGGGCACAAGGGCCCCGTTCATGACACCGGCGGCCTCAGAGAGCAGAAACCTGGCCACTTCGGCGATTTCGGACGGTGTTGGCCAATCGATGAATTCGGCGAAAGGAAGCGCTCTCCTGGTTGCAGGCGTGTCGATCACCGCCGGCATCAGGACGGTGGCGGAGACATCCGATGCGCTCAACTCCGCGGCGACGGACCGGCCGAGAGACATGACCCCAGCCTTCGACATGTTGAATGCTGCCTGGCCGCCGGGGTTGTCGATGGCGGAACGGCTTCCCACCATGACGATCCGTCCGTAAGCGGATTTCTTCAGGTGCGGGATGGCCGCCCGAACCGCCATGAATGCCGACCGAAGATTCAGGTCGATCATGCGATCAAAACGCACGTCGTCGGTGGATTCCACATCTCGTCCGCCTGCCCATCCCCCGACGAGCGCGGCCAGACCCTGGATGCTTCCCCACTCCGAAGCGACCTCCTCCATGAAGTCACTCATGGCTTCAGCGTTGGTCGCGTTGACCCGTCGAAGCATGATGTTGTCCTCGTCGACACCTATCTGCTCTTCGAAGGCGGCGGCCTCTTCCGGAAGCAGGTAGGTGACGGCGATCCGGTCCCCGTCCGCAAGCAGAAGTTTTGCGAGCGCGGTGCCTAGGCCGCCTGTCCCGCCTGTCATTACGATCGATCTGGGCAAGTTCTCTCCAACCTGGACGCTGGGTCATGGTAAGTTCGCCGACGTCAATCTTCGAGTCAGGAGGATAGGCTGGCCTCAATCACGTTCGACGCAATCGGCAAGGTGTATCCCGGTGGGACCAAGGCGGTCTCGGATGTGAGCATCCGAATCGAAGACGGCGAGTTCGTCGTTCTCGTGGGACCGTCGGGTTGTGGCAAGTCCACACTGTTGCGGATGGTGGCCGGCCTCGAGGAAGTCACCGAAGGGACTCTGAAGATCGGCGATCGCGTCGTCAACGACGTCTCGCCCAAAGACCGCGACATCGCCATGGTCTTCCAGAACTACGCCTTGTACCCGCACATGTCGGTCTTCGACAACATGGCTTTTGGCCTCAAGCTCCGCAAGGAACCCAAGGAGCAGATCAGGCAGAAGGTCGAGGAGGCCGCCCGGGTACTGGAGATCTCCGAGTACCTCGAGCGCAAGCCGAAAGCCCTCTCGGGTGGACAGCGCCAGAGAGTCGCCATGGGTCGCGCCATCGTTCGGGAACCTTCGGCGTTCCTGATGGACGAGCCACTTTCCAACCTGGACGCCAAGCTGCGGGTGCAGATGCGCTCGGAGCTCGGGGTCCTCCATGCCCGCCTGGGAACCACCACTCTGTATGTGACCCACGATCAGGTCGAGGCCATGACCATGGGAGACAGGGTGGCCGTACTCCGCAAGATTCGGGGTTCGGAGACCAACCTTCAGCAGATCGACACGCCGCGGGTCCTATACGACGATCCCGCCAA
>JBFJTO010000118.1:0-5138 GCA_041625295.1 Acidimicrobiia bacterium
CCACCCCCGAGATTCCCAACTCTCGGATCAAGAACAAAGCCATCTGCCACCTGGTCACAGGCTCATCCGGCGAAAACAGGCCGTCACCGGATCCCGCCGTGATCCCCAGTTGCGCGAGGCGGTCGATCGCCTCCTGGTAGCCGATCTCAAGGTGGCCGATGTCTGTGAACCCCTGGTCGACGGGGTCGGGAAGCGTGAAGCCGGCAGCCGTGTGCAACCTGGTGAGGAACAACGCCATCTGCCAACGGAGAACCACGGCTTTGGGGCAATACAGGTCGGGACCGCACCCAGTGGTGATGTTCTCGGCGAAGATCGTGGCGATGTCGGGCTCGTGGACGGAACCTTCGTCGTCGGAGAACGGCGGGTTGTATGAGCCCAGCTGGAAGGTCTGGTTCACGGGCCTGGGCGCCACCGCGCCTGAGATGGGAACCGCATCGACCGTCATGATGTAGTCGCCGAACGGCTGGGCAACGCCCCCGGCATCTGTGCCGTCCCACACCGGATTCGCGTCCAGGCCCACGCCTTCGAATCGGGCCAATTCGGTGCCGACCACATCTCTGATCGTGGCAGTCCAGGACATCTCTTCGGTGAAGCCGATCGGAAACCGGAGTGCCTGGTAGCCAGTTGTCTGGAAGCCGGGAATCGGTTCCAGCGCGGGCCATCCGCCGTATATCTTGGGACCGCCGGTCGCAGCGATCTGGTCACGCCATTGGGCCAGAAGCTCGTATGCGTGGTCCCCGGGACATGCGGTGACGGAAACGTCACGATGCCCCGATACCGCTGAGAGGGCGACCTCTTCGCCTTCGGGAAAGAGGCTCGAACCTTGCGACGTCACGGTGACCGTTGAGAGCGGGTCGACATGGCTCAGGTCGAGTTTCCAGGCCGCGTAATTGACGAACGCCTGCTGGGCGTTGGCGGAAGGGGTGGTGCGTCCGTGGTCTCCGATGAATGCGACACCCGTGGAGTACGAATTGAACCCGCCGGTGTGCGCGCCCATCACCGGTTGGTCGACACCACCCGCTCGTCCCTCCCAGATGGTTCCAAAGCGGTCGATGAGCACGTTGTAGGCGATGTCGTCCCAGCCCTGGCCCAAGACGTGGAATGAGCAGATCGCGTACAGGAGATCGGGAACTTCGGCGGCGGTGTAGGAATTGGCCCCGGCGCCGTGGATGGTGTGGTGAACAAAAAGCATCTGCACCCGGTCGACGTACTCGACCTCCTGCGCGCCGCTCCGGGCCCGGCACTCGTCCCCGCCCCACGTGGACCGGGGTTGGATCACGGGCTGGTCGGGTAGCGCCAGCGCAGGATCGTCCCGAACAAAGCGGAGGCGATCGACCAGCGAAAGGGCTTTTTCCCAGAGAGTGCGGCTCCGCCCCGTGGTATCCACGTAGGTGACCTTGAGCTCGCTCGAAGCGCCTTCGACCCGGAATCGGAGCCACCGTGCTTTGCCCACGTAGACAGCTTCCGAGCTGTCCGAACCGGCCCGCGCCGCCTCGCGGCTTCCGATGTCCGGGCCGTGATCATCGGGGTTGTGGACCGCCGTCCAGTCGCCCCAGAGCTCTCCGTCCTCGGATGCCCGGACCCAGATCCCCTTTGGTTCGATGCCATCCCACGAGACCCCGATGGCAGTGGCATCAACCTCGATGGGATCACTGACCCAGCTCTCGCCGCCAGCATGGAGCGGTAATTCGCCCACCACCGGGATCGGTCGGTCGGGAGCAAGAGACACCTGGGTAGCAGCACCCACGGCGATAACGAGCGCAGGAAACCACAGCGCGAAGAGAATGCGCGGGTGCCGTCGTCTCGGTTGTCGGCTCATGCCGTTTACTCCCGGGTGCCAACCCGCCCGCAATCACTCTACGGCACGGCGAACTTCTGACAATTCCTTTGATCTCGTATCGACACCGACCCCGGCGGCGAACACGGCTGCGGCAAACCACCATGTGGGCTCGAAGAGGACAGTCTGGGTCATCGCCGGTAAGAAGGCAGCCAGCAAAGCCACTCCCCCGGCGACACCCGACCCGAGAACGAGGATCGTGCCCAACAAGATCGAGAATGCGACTCCGCCCACCAGCCCGGTTTCAGCGAGAAGTTCCAGCACCAGGTTGTGAGGCTCCTGTCGGATCGTCTCGGTCTCCCATCCGACACCCAGACCCACTCCCAGAATCGGGTGTTTCTTGAACATGTCGAGGTACTCGGGCCACACGTCGGCCCTCTGTTCGGATACGTCGAAACGGTCGGCGAAGGCCGTGGAATCGGACCTCTCGAACAGACCGGTGATGTCGGCGAGCAGATCCCAACCCTGCGACAGTCGGAATGCAAACTGAAGGTCGAGATCACCGCCAACACCTTCGGGATCGACTGCGAAGACCGCGGCGACAAGCAAGATCAATGTCAGGGTCATGGCCCCGATCCTTGCCCCGATGTCTCGACGGCTGACGTTGCCCCTGCGGATCAGGAGCACCGACGCCGCGGTCAGGGCGATGGGAAAGGCGAGCCACCCGGTTCGTGAGAACGCCATGACCACCCAGAATCCCAGACCACCAATCACGGCGCCGTCGAGCCAGCGTCTACCCGAACCGAGGCCCTTCACCGAAGCGACATACGCCAGGGTGGCCCAGAGTGTTGCCCATGCGGCCCCATAGCCGGGATCCTGGTGCCAGTTGGTGAGTGCCAGGAAGCCGCTGGTCAGGTATGCGGGTTTGGAAACCCGGAAGATTCCAGGGAGGTCGTTCACGGCGGAGATGGCATGCTCACCGAACACGCCGACAGCGAGAAGCGACGTCACAACGGCGGTCACGCCCATCGCAGCGGCCGTCCAGAAAACGACTCTCAGCGCTTTGGATGCGGTTTCAAGCTCTTTCAGGCGGCGCTCGGACACCAGCAGAACGGCCATCCCCACCAGGATTGCGAGAAGGAGCCGGAAGTAGCGATCCCTGTATACGGGTGATGGAAACCCGATGGCAATCGCGATCAAGAGTGGGACGGCTGCCATCGAGATCCGCCGGCTCCAGGGCCAGGACCGGGATCTGACACCCTCCAAGACGTCCGCACACGCAAGGACAACCAGGACTATGAGATACGGTTTCCACGAGATCCACGCCGAGAAGAAGAGGGTGTGGAGAGGTAGGACAGCCACCATCACCAGGAAGAGGATGTCGGTCCGGCGGCGCACCCGGGAAGGGTAACGCCACCGCCGGTCGCCTCCAGCCCTTCGGGCCACCTCGCCTCCTACCTCCCGACCTGCGGTCGGCAGGAACCTTCCTCCCTCGCTCCGCTCCGGAGGACAAAACACTCGGACCCTGCGGATCCTCGCGAAAGGGCGAGGCTCGCTGCGCGAGCCGATCAGGGGAGTACGCCAGATGCGGGAGGGCTATCGTCCACCTGATGCGTCGCTTTGCCGTCATGATGTCGCTGGCCGTCCTGGCGACCACCATTGCACCTGTTGCCGCAATCGCCGGCGATCCCTACGCAGCCGACCCGAACGGCGTGGTTCCCTTTGCCGACACCGTGCAGCGCGTCTACACAGCCGGCACCGACACCTGGGACGTGTGGGTGTGCCGTACCCCGGGGTGGGCGGCCACCGTGACTGTCTCGGCTGCAGTCACTGGACTCAACGCGAACGTCACGCCGTATTTCCAGTGGCTCTCGAACGGTGCCTACGCCCCCTCGTTCCGGGCGGGCGGCGAAGTCACGGGCACCGATGTCATACCCGCCCAGTTGACCGACCCCGAGAGCCTGTTTGCCCCCGACTGCGAGGCGAAGGTCGCGGCCGCGAGCGCCACCTCCCCGAACGGCGCCCTGATTCTCGTGGACACCCCTTTCGACGAGGGCTACGCCACTGCTGGAGCAGTGTGTCCGGAAGCACCGTTCAGCGGGTGCCAAACGACCTACCCTGCCAACAGTCGGGCGATCGTCGCCGGGGCCGCCACCGTGAAGACGGTGTCGGGTTTCACATCGCCGCAGTGGATCACGATCGCTCACGAAGTCGGGCACACACTCAACTGGGCCCACAGCTACGGCGGTCTCAACACCGCGCCATTCGTGGACAAATACGACAACCCGATGGATGTGATGAGCGGCGCCATCCACCGGGGCCAACCGATCGGCACAACCGCATATAACCGATATGCAGCGGGATGGATTTCTCCCTCCCAGGTGACTGTGCATTCGAGCGGAATCGCCATCTTCACGATCAACTCGATCGGTTCGACCGGTACCGAGATGATCGTCCTCCCAACAACCGACCCCGGGCGCTTCTACACACTCGACGCCCGCAGAAAGACGTCTTTCGACGCCCCCCTGCCCAAAGCCGGGGTGGAGGTATACGAGATAGACCAACGCCGGGAGATTGCCTGCATTCTCCCGGGCGCCTGGCCGGCCACATGGCCATGTTTCGCCACGCTGATGAGGGTGAAGCAGACGCCGCCGGCGGTTGGAGAAGCCGGAACGGATCACGTTCTCGGCGTTGACGACTCGGTCACACTCGACGGTTGGACCGTCCAGGTTCTCTCGGCGGGAACCGCGTCGTTCACCGTCCGGGTTTCGGAGAGAGACTCGGGCCGGTTCGTGGACGACGACGGCAACCTTCACGAACCCAACATCGAGATCATCGCCGGGTTAGGGATCACCCTCGGGTGTAATCCGCCCACAAACGATATGTATTGCCCCGCCAAGGACATCAGCCGCGCCGAAATGGCGGCTTTCCTGATCCGGGCGTTGGGCGAGGAAGGAAACCTACAGCCATATCAAGCGATCTTCCCCGACGTTCCCGATGGGCAATGGTTCACGCCCTACGTGGAGCGCCTCGCCAACCTGGGCATCACGAACGGCTACCTCGACGGAACCTACCGGCCCAATGGCGTCGTCAACCGCGCCGAAATGGCTGCGTTCCTGGTGAGGTCGTTCCCGCCGGCGGTGCTAGCTCCGCCTACGGGTATCTTCACCGACGCTCCCGCGACCGAATGGTACGCAGGCGCGGCTGAAGATCTGTACGGGCGGGCGGTGACCAAGGGGTGTTCGACGAGTCCGTTGAAATACTGTCCGAACGACCCCGTCAAACGAGACCAGATGGCCTCTTTCCTGGCCAGGATCCTCGGTCTGGGGACCTGACCCACCCCCGGCTACTCGACTCGAAC
>JBFJTO010000119.1:0-5138 GCA_041625295.1 Acidimicrobiia bacterium
GATGACCTCCTGGTTTGGAGTGCCGAAATTAGCCACACCGCTCATGTAGCGCGTGCCCAAATGCCAACCAGGGTCGCGACACGGTGTTAGGTGGATTACAGCCCACGGTTGGCTTAGATTCGGCAGATGTCGGTCGTCGTCGTCGGTTCGATCAATCAGGATCTCGTGGTCTCAGTTTCCCGACACCCTGCTCCCGGTGAGACGGTGCTCGGCCGGGGTCACTCGTGGCATGCCGGTGGCAAAGGCGCAAATCAGGCGGTAGCGCTGGCGCGTCTGGGTCGGGAGGTTGCCATGGTCGGCCGCGTCGGCGACGATCCGGCCGGCAGGTCGCTGGTTGCAGGGATGGTGTCGGAAGGCATCGATGTCTCGGCGATTGGGACCGACCTTGGGGCCGCTACCGGCCTGGCCGTGATCACGCTGGATGACACCGCCGAGAACGCCATCGTGGTGTCACCGGGGGCCAACGCCAACTTGTCGATTGCCGATATCGACGCCGCTGCCGGCCTGATTGCTTCCGCCCCGCTGCTGCTGATGCAACTGGAGGTTCCGCTGGACGTCGTGGTTCGGGCTGCCGATCTGGCTAACGGCATCGTCGTCCTGAATCCGGCCCCGGCTCGTTCCCTCCCCGGGCACCTTCTCGAGAGGGCCGACGTCTTGATACCCAACCGATCTGAGCTGAGCGTGCTGGCAGGCGGGGCAGAGCTTTCCGACCTCGAGAAAGTGGTTGCAGCGGCCCGCTCCCTGACAGTCGCAACGGTGATCGTCACCCTCGGCTCCCAGGGGTCGGTGGGGGTGTCCGGGGACCGGACATGTGCTGTGGAGGCACCGAGCGTCGACGCTGTTGACACGGTTGGCGCAGGCGACGCCTTCTGCGCGGCGGTTGCCGACGCCTTCGCAAGAGGTGCAGGTCTGCGCGAGGCGATGGAATGGGCGACCGATGCGGCCGCGCTGGCGGTGACCCGCCACGGCGCACAGGCGGCGATGCCGTCGCGAGGCGAAGTCCTGGCTTTCAGGTCGGGTGGATGAATGCGACCGATCATCATCGACACCGACCCGGGTCAAGACGACGCTGTCGCCATCCTGTTGGCACTCGCCTCGCCCGAGTTGGAGGTGAGGGCCATCATCGCTGTGGCCGGAAATGTTCCGCTGGCGCTCACCGAGTTGAATGCTCGAAAGCTGGTCGAACTGGCAGGCCGTGTCGAAGTCCCCGTTTACGCGGGAGCGTCCGGGCCGATGGTCCGAGAGTTGTTCACGGCCGAGTTCGTGCACGGCCCCACCGGTCTCAACGGGGTTGACTTGCCGGTTCCCGCGGTTGCTCTGCAGGCACAGGACGGAGTCGATTACCTGGTCGAGACATTGATGCGGTCCCACGGCGAGATCACCCTGTGCACGCTCGGCCCCCTCACCAACATCGGGCTTGCCCTGGAAAGGGAACCAGGCATCGCCGCCAAGGTGAGGGAGTTGGTGATGATGGGCGGAGGCACCCGCGGCAATGTGACGCCCGATGCCGAATTCAATATCTATGTCGATCCCCATGCCGCCCGACGGGTGTTCCAGAGCGGGATTCCCTTGGTGCTGGCGCCGCTGGACGTGACCCACAAAGCTCTGGCGACCCGGGAGCGCTTGGTGCCGTTCTCGCAAATGGGAACGGCCAGTGGTTCTGCCGTGGCGGGGATGCTCGACTTCTACAAGCGGTATGAAAAACACGGTCCCGGCGGTGCCCCGCTCCACGATCCGTGCGTAATCGCCTACTTGTTGGAACCGAACCTCTTCTCGGGCAAGAGATGTCATGTCGAGATCCTCACCGATGGCCCGTCAGTTGGGGCGACCCTCATCGACTGGAAGGGTGCGTCCGGGCAAGAACCCAACGCACTCGTTCTCGACGAGGTGGATGCCGACGGCTTCTTCGACTTGATCGCGGCCAGGGTTGCCCGACTCCCATAGCGGTCTTGATCTCTGTTCCCCGGCGAACCGTGGCCGGTAATCCACCTATGACCGTGTCACCGGCCCTGGGACGGGGCCAAGGCATATGATGAGTGGCCGTGGACGATCGCTATTTGGCACCGACGTTTTTCATCGACTCTGATACTCCGACGGTGGTCGAATACGCGGCAACCGCCGTCGCCGATGCCACCGAGCCCGGGGAGAAGGCGGTTCGGCTGTTCTATGCGGTCCGCGACGACATTCGCTACGACCCCTACCGGATCTCGCTCCAGCGCGACGATCTCAGGGCTTCGGCCTGTCTCGCGAGAGGCTTCGGATTCTGTGTACCCAAGGCGATCTTGCTGGCGGCTTGCTGTCGGGCCGTGGGTGTTCCCGCTCGCTTGGGATTCGCCGACGTTCGCAACCATCTGGCCACGAAGCGGCTTCTCGAAGTCATCGAAACCGATCTCTTCATCTTCCACGGCTACACCGAGATTCTCATCGACGGCAATTGGTGGAAAGCCACGCCCGCGTTCAACATCACGCTCTGTGAGAAATTCGGGGTCAAGCCACTCGAATTCGATGGCCGGGGCGACTCCATCTTCCACCCTTACGATCAGAACGGCCGCCGCCACATGGAGTACGTGAACGACCGCGGCCCCTTCGACGACCTGCCCTTTGAAACGATTGTCGATGCCTTCCGCTCCATGTACCCGAAATGGGGTTCAGAAGAAGGCGACTTCGGGGCCGAAGCGGAAGCCGAGCGGGCCTAGGCCATCTCCAGCAGGAAGACTTCGATTTTGCGGTGGGTGACTCGCTCGCGATAGACGGGAAAGCCCGGGGAGATCAATGAGGCCTTCTCCCAAATGGCGGCCGCTTCGAGGTCGTCGACCGATCGGGCCCTGACCCTGACTTCGGTTTCGCGCCAGCGCACCGTCGCCTCCGGGTGGGCCCGCAGGTTGAAGACCCAACTCGGTGTGGGAGCGCTGCCGAATCGAGCGCCGATCAGGCCCATGCCGCTGCCGTACGGGATGCCGAACAGAGGAAAGGTCCGCGGCTCTCCGGACCTGGCCCCCGTTGTCGTCAACCACAGGACCGGCAACCCGGTCAGCAGGGCGGTGGCGGTAGTTCTGCCGCGGGTCATCTTCAGGACGGCGCGGTCTACGTCGTGGAGGAAGAGCGAAAGCGGTGTCGAGATCGGTTTGGTGGCGGCAAGTTTGGCGAGTGCACGTACCAGGCCCTTGGATTCTCGTATGCGGTAACCGAGTTGTTCGTCGAGATTCATCGGCCGCACGGTATCGATGCCCTTTGCCAAAGCAAGAACCGTGGGCTGCATCCCGCCTTTGGCCGTGTCAGCGACCCTGGGTTCGCGGCACGGTCTAGCCTCTGGAAATGGTGTTTGGGTCAGACAAATACGTCCTTGCCATAGACCTGGGAACCTCGGGCCCCAAAGTCGGGGCGGTGACACTTGGCGGTGAGGTTCTCGCCTGGGCGTTCGAGCCGACCCGCCTCGACCTCCTTCCCGAAGGGGGTGCCGAGCAGGACCCCGAAGACTGGTGGAAAGCGATAACGGTGGCCGCCCAGACGGTCATGAGTCGGGTGGACCCTGCCAAATGCTCTGCAATCGCTTGTACTGCCCAGTGGTCGGGAACCGTTCCGGTCGGCGAAGACGGTCGCGCCCTCGGCAACGCCATCATCTGGATGGACTCGCGGGGTGCCGGAATCATCTCCGACCGCATCGGAGGGCCGGTCCGGGTCGAGGGGTATGACGTGCGCAAGGCCGCCCGTTGGATCCGTCTCACCGGCGGCGCTCCCGGCAAGTCGGGAAAGGACCCGATTGCTCACATCCTGTGGATCCTGGAGAACCAGCCGGAACGGTATCGGGCTACGAGAGTGTTTCTGGAACCAAAGGACTACCTCAATTTGCGAATGACTGGTGTGACCGCGGCCGGCTTCGACTCCATCGCCCTCCACTGGGTCACCGACAACCGGGATGCCGGCGCCGTGGTCTATGACGACCGGCTCATGGCGATGGCTGGTCTGGACCCGGGCAAGCTTCCGACGCTTCGACCCGCGACAGAGGTCGTCGGCGAGCTCCTCCCTGGGCCGGCCGCAGATCTCGGCGTTGCCGCGGGCCTGCCGGTGGTGATGGGAACCCCCGATCTCCACTCTGCAGCCATCGGTTCGGGCGGCGTGGCCACCAACGATGCCCACCTCTATCTGGGCACCTCATCCTGGCTCGTGTGCCACGTCCCCTATAAGAAGACCGACCTGTTTCACAACATCGCTTCGTTGCCGTCCGCTCTCCCGGGTCGCTGGATGGTGGCCGACGAGCAGGAGACGGCAGGCGCATGCCTCAACTACCTGGCACGCAATCTCTCCCTCTACTCCGACGAGCCCGGTGCCAACATCTCTCGAAGGTTCGACCAGGTCGCCGCCGCCGTCCCTGCCGGAAGCAACGGGGTCATGTTCACCCCGTGGCTGTTCGGCGAGAGGACTCCGGTCGAAGACGCCTACGTGCGCTCGGGGTTCTTCAACCAGTCGCTGGCAACGACACGCCAAGACATGGTTCGGGCGGTGTTCGAAGGCGTGGCACTCAATTCGAGGTGGTTGCTCAAATACGTGGAGAAGTTCACAGGGGGAAGAATCGACGGCATTCGTATGGTGGGTGGCGGCGCCAACTCCCCTGTGTGGTGTCAGATCCACGCCGATGTCCTCGGCAGGACCGTGCACCGCATGGAGGATCCGATCCTCGTCAATGTCAAAGGGGCAGCGATGCTCGCCGCCGTCTCGATGGGGTGGCTAGGCGTGGATGAGATCTCCGGGCGCATCGCGGTCGCCGAAACCTGTTCCCCCGACCCCGACAACGTCGAGATGTTTGACGACCGCTTTGGGGAGTTCGTGAACATCTACAAAGCCAACCGGGGCATTCACAGAAGGCTCAACCGAAGGAGTGGAAGTGGATCTTGAAGCCATTCTCAGCGGCCCGCTGGGGCGACTCCCCAAGCCGGTTGCAAGGTTCCTGTTCCGGATAGCGGGCAGGATTCCCGGAGTGGGACGGAAGATCGCCGCCGAGTACGAGAGTCTGCTTTCAGGTCTCCGCGAAACGGTCAAGCCGTATCGCGATGAGCGGTCCTTCACGCAGATACCCGAAAGCGGCGTGGCACGCGACGAGATTCTTGCGGAGATGGCGTCCCTGGCCGCCCGGGAGAGGA
>JBFJTO010000120.1:0-5122 GCA_041625295.1 Acidimicrobiia bacterium
CCAGGGAATAGCCGTGTTCGACGCTGCCCGCGCCGTTGAAGCCCGCGCTGCCGGAAAGGTCGTGGTGCTGATACGGCCCGAGACGACCCCCGATGACATCGACGGAATGCACGCCGCCGAAGGGATCCTCACCAGCCAGGGAGGCAAGACCAGTCATGCCGCCGTGGTCGCGCGAGGCATGGGCAAACCAGCGGTCACGGCGGTGTCGGCGATGTCGGTAGACGTGGCGGGCCGTAAGGCAATCTTCGGCGATTTCACGCTCGAAGAGGGCGACCAGGTGACCATCGACGGGACCACGGGAACGGCCTATGCGGGTCTTCTCCAGGTCGTGCAACCTCGAGCAACCCCGGAACTCGCCACCTTGTTGGAGTGGGCGGATGGAATCCGCACTCTCGGTGTGTGGGCAAATGCCGACACACCTGAAGATGCCGCGACCGCCCGGGAAAACGGGGCCGAAGGCATCGGTCTGGCGCGGACCGAGCACATGTTCATGGGCGAACGCCTCGAGATCGTCCAGAGGGTCATCCTGGCCGAAAGCGAAGATGTCAGGGCGGACGCGCTTCTCGAGTTGAGAGACATGCAAAAAGCAGACTTCTCCGGTCTTCTCGAAGCGATGGACGGACTGCCGGTGATCGTCAGACTTCTCGATCCCCCATTGCACGAGTTCCTTCCCTCCCGCCATGAGATCAAGGATCAGATGATCGCCCGACTCCGGGTGGGCGAGCCCACCGACGACCTCGAGGAACTCGAAGCCAAGGTGCGTGTGTGGGAGGAAGACAACCCGATGCTGGGATTGCGGGGCGTTCGACTCGGCCTGATGATGCCCGGCCTCTACGAGATGCAGGTGCGGGCGGCGATCGACGCCGTCGTCGACCGCCTCGAAGTCGGCGGCGATCCTCAACTGGAGTTGATGATTCCGCTGGTTTCGCTCTCCGAAGAGCTGGTTCGGATGCGAGAAATGATCACCAAGATCATCTTGGAGACCGAGGCTGCCCGGCAGATCAAGATCCACGTGCCTATCGGAACGATGATCGAGATCCCCAGAGCCGCCCTGACAGCAGGAAAGCTCGCCGGTTTCGCCGACTTCTTCTCCTTTGGAACCAACGATCTGACGCAAATGACCTTCGGGCTCAGCCGCGACGATGCCGAAGGCCTGTTCCTTCGGGACTACGTGGAACGTCAGATCATGGGAGTCGACGTCTTCCAGACCATCGACAGCAAGGGCGTCGGACAGCTGATACGCATGGCGGTGACCAACGGGAGGGAGGCAAACCCCCGTTTGACGATCGGTGTGTGCGGCGAACATGGCGGAGACCCGGCCTCGATCGCATTCTGTCGCGAGGTCGGCCTCGACTACGTGTCGTGCAGTCCTCCACGTGTCCACGTTGCCCGCCTCGCCGCGGCTCAGGCAGAGTTGTCAGAGATCACCCGCGACGTCTGAGTTCCTGAACCGAGCAGCATGCCCGCAGCCGTCCACGGGTCGATGACGCCCGACCGGACCGCGGCCAGAAGATCGGCGGGGGCCAGCGCAGATCTCAATGATGCGCTCACGGCCCTCTCGAACTGAGCGAGATTACGAGCGGAGCGGGCGCTCACATCTTCACCCGACGAAGCGAGGAACGAGCGATGCTCGGCAACCGCTGCCCAAACGTCCTCTATGCCCTGCTGCAGGGTTGAACTGGCAAGCACGACCGGGGGCTTCCACCCCTTTGGCAAACCGAGGTCGACCATGGCCGTCAGATCTGCCGCAGTCTCAGCTGCACCGGGAAGGTCACTCTTGTTCACGACGAAGACGTCGCCCGCCTCGAGAAGGCCGGCCTTGGAAGTCTGAACCGCGTCACCCCAGCCAGGAGGGATGACCACGACCGTGGTCTCGGCAACGCCGATGACTTCGATCTCGCTCTGTCCCACTCCCACGGTCTCGATGATCACTTGATCGAATCCCGCGGCATCGGCCAGAACGACCACCCCCGAAGTGGCATCAGCGAGACCGCCGAGGTGGCCCCTCGAAGCCATGGAGCGAACGAAGACGCCGGGATCGGAGACATGGCGTTGCATGCGGATTCTGTCTCCAAGCAGGGACCCGCCCGTGAAAGGACTGGAAGGATCGACAGCCACAACTGCCACCTGGGATTGCGTTGACCTCAACAAGCCGATCAACCCATCGACGAGCGTGCTCTTGCCGGCCCCGGGAACGCCGGTGATTCCCACAGTGGCTGCACCGCGTCGGGCCTTCCATGCTGCAGCCAGGAGGGTGCGCCAACCAGGGCGGCGATCCTCCACCACGGAAATCGCCCTTGCCAACGCGCGTCGATCACCTGCCAACAGGGATTCGATGAGGGCTCCGTCGGTCACGAACGGAGGCTACCGGGTCAGGCGATGGCGTTGACTTCTTCCACGCCGGGGACCCGATCCTGGAGGATGCGTTCGATGCCGGCTTTGAGAGTCATCATCGACATCGGACAACCTCCGCAAGCACCGACCATCTGAAGATTCACCGTGCCGCCCTCCACCCCGAGCAGGACGATGTCGCCCCCATCCATCTGGATGGCAGGGCGAATGTAGTCGAGGGTCTTTTCGAGATCGCCGAGGTTGACCCCGTCCGACTTCGTCTTGGTGGTTATCTCCACGCGGGTGGTATCGCTCATGTGAACCACCAGGGTACAGGTCGTAACAGGCTATCTCCAGCCCGCTATTTCAGGCCGGGGATCAACCGGATCGATGCGGTGTCCTCACCCTGGGGATTGCGAGCCCTGAGAATCAAGTCGACAGGTTGGTCGAAGCGGAGCGGCCCGATCAGATCTCTCCACTCCCAATCCTGAATCGATGCATCCACCAGAACCCAACCGTCGTCGCGAGTCACCACCCCACCCACCTTCACGATCAGACGGATCTCAGCTGCGGTGGGAACCACGATCCGGGCTTCGGTGGGAGACCCCGCGACGTTGAACCCGATTCGCCAGCCTTCGAGATCGGGGGCAAGCCCCAAACCGACAGGGGGAACGATGGCCAGGCGATCTCCAAGCATGCTCACCTGCCAGGAACCGAGGACATCGGTGCCAATCGCAACGCCGTCCTTACGAACCGTCACCGGCCCGTCGGGTCGCAAAGAGATCGACTCGAGCCCGGTCGAGAGTCCCACCGTGACATGGCTGGGCAGCCAGGAAGATCCATCTGTCGGGATCAGACCGGTGAAGTAATGGCCGAGTATCTCGGAATACGAGGCTCCCTTCTTCGCCATGGCCTGAGCCCCATATTGGCTCATTCCGACCAGATGACCCCAGCCATGACCTGAGATCCGATACCACGTCCTCGGCACCGGCGGGGAGCCAAAGAGTTTCAGGTAGAAGGTCTTTCTCTCGATCTCGTACGTCGGTGACATGATCGTCTGGGGGTACCGACGGCCCGATGGCGAGACCGCAGGGAGACGGTCCCCGAGAACCCCATCGGCGCGATTGATGGAGGTTCTCAGATCCCAGGTGCCGATCTCGACCTCTCCGGACGCCGTCGTGAATCTGACTCTGGTCTGGCCGCCACCATCGGCAGTGGGAACCATCTCGACACCGGTGATCGGCGAATCCACAACTCCGGCCCCTTCCAAGAGGAGCTGGAAGTCCGCTTCCGTCAACCCGAATACCCAGTCGACGAACGGTGAGTTCTCGTCCGGCGAGTCCACCGCGGTGAGATACGGAACGGCCGAGGACCCAAACACGTCCTCGACGCTGCGGGTCCGGCCTCCGGTTGTCGAGCTGTACAACGCCTGTGCAGGCCTCCCCCCGTAGACGAGGATCTGACCCGTCGTGGCCTCCACGGCTCGCTTCCACCGAGATCCGGAAGCCTCGGAGAGCCCACCAACCCCCGCATAGACCTGACAGGATGTGGTTGCACAGATGTCATAGCCGTACTTGCGACCGTTCCGGGAACGGCCCCGGTGCAGCGTCCAGGCGAGATAGGTGCGAGCTGCGACAGCCTGGGCCTCGAGCGCCGAGGACTCCCACGAGAACGGAACTTCCCGAATACCCAGCAGATAGCGATCCACCGCGGTCCTCTCCGTAACCGCGATCCCGTCGGAGTGAATCCTCAACAGAACGCTGCCCTCATACAGGCGACCTTCCACTTCGATTGCCGTGCCTGAAGCGGGAATGAATTCGAGTGTCGATCCCAGAACGGTTTCGTCTGCTCCTGCCGGCAATGCCAGCAGCAGCACGGCGCACACGACGCCGAGCCTTCTCACCTCCGCGAGATCCAGGCCCCGAGTGATGCGAGCTTGGGTACGAACCCGTCGTATCCGCGGTCGATGTGATGGACCTCGGTCACGGTCGTTGCCCCTTCGGCTCGCAAGCCTGCCAACACGAGAGCGGCCCCGGCCCGGATGTCGGGGGCCACAACCGGACAACCGGACAGGCGGGGAACACCTCTGACCACGGCATGCTGCCACTCGGTGCTGATGTCGGCGCCCATTCGGGCCAATTCGCCGACATATCGAAATCGGGAGTCGTATAGGTTCTCGGTCACGATCGAAGTGCCTTCTGCCACCGCCAGAATCGCCACCATCTGGGGATGCATGTCGGTGTGGAAGCCCGGATATGGCAAGGTGGCCACGTCCACCGCATTAGGACGGTCACTGCCTCTCACGCGCAGCCATCCCTCGCCCTTCTCCACCTCCGAACCCGACTCTTCGAGCTTGGACAACTCCATCCGGAGGAAGGCCGGGTTGCATCCGGTGACAGTCACGTCGCCACCCGAGATCGCAGCAGCCATGGCATAGGTTCCCGCTTCGATCCGGTCGGGAACCACCCGATGGCTCGTGGCATGCAACCGCTCAACGCCTTTCACGTGGATGATCGCTGTGCCCACCCCCGAGATCTCGGCACCCATCGACTTGAGCATCATCGCCAGGTCTGTGATCTCGGGTTCCCTGGCGGCGTTGGCGATGACCGTGTCTCCCTCGGCGAGAGTGGCCGCCAGGAGGACGTTCTCGGTCGCACCCACGCTCGGGAAGCTCAATTCCACCTCGGTCCCTTTGAGCCTTCCCTCAACCCGACCCACGAGAACCCCGTGGACCAACTCGAAAGAGGCACCCATCTGCTCAAAGCTCTCCAGATGCATGCCGATGGGGCGG
>JBFJTO010000121.1:0-5096 GCA_041625295.1 Acidimicrobiia bacterium
ACAGCACCAATACCGGGATCGTAAGCAAAGCGGCACCGACCACGTTTCGCAGTTGGTACTTGGCCTCTGCTGCGTACTTCTCCTTGACCGGCTCCCGCTCTTCCATCTCGGCGACCGGAGTTATCGAGTAACCCAGTTTTCCAACCGCGGCTTCAAGCGAGGCCAGATCGATGAGATCGAGATCGACCGCCACCCGTGCTTCGGCTCCGGCGAAGTTGACGGCGGCTGTCGAGACGCCGGTCTGTTTCGAGAGGATCCTCTCGATTCTCATGGCGCACGAGGCACAGGTCATGCCCTCGACATCGAAGACGACCTCCTCGCTTCCGAGCGCCACCGTCTGTTCACTCACGCCCGGGCCACCTCGTAGCCCTGCTCCTCGATCGCGGTGATCATCGCGGCCAGGTCAACGGCCGCCTCGTCATAGTCGACGTCTACAGAGCGGGCGTCGATGTCTACCTCGACCTTCTCAACTCCCGCCAGCATGCCCACCGCCCCTTCAATAGACATCTTGCAGTGCCCGCAGTGGATCTCGGGAACGCTGATTTTCTGATTCGCCATCATTGGTCTCCTTGGTTCTTGACCGGTCCGGTGACCGCTGTCGTGTAGCGCAAAGCTTCCATGAGTTCGTCCACGATTTCGGCCGCCCGTCCTTCGGCGAGGGCGGGGGGCACACAGGTCTCGAAGTGATTCTGAAGCAAGACCCGATTCACCTTTTCGAGCGAAGCCTGCACCGCGGAAAGCTGTTTCATCACCTCCGGGCAATACATCTCGCTCTCCACCATGTTGATCACGGCATCGAGGTGACCCCGAGCCGTCTTCAGCCGGTTGAGCGCACCCTTCTTGTGGACTTCAAGCACGGATCACTCCTTGACCCCACCCCTGGTGGGGTAGGACGACCAATGTACTCCTTCCCCACAACCGATGTCAATAGCGGACCGCGCGGCCCGGCGCCGCAGGCCGAGCGACGACGAGACAGAGGTGGTGAGCTGGACACGCGGGTCATCTAACCTCGCAGGAATGACATCCGTTCGGCGTTTATCTCGAATCGGTCTCGCTGCCACGGTCGCACTCATAGCCTTTGGAGCCTTCACCCGGGGAAGTGGAAGCGGGTATGGATGCGCAGACCGGTGGCCGCTCTGCAAGGACGGAGCCCTGGGCGGGCTCCTACCCCGCCTCGAGTTCCCGATGATCATCGAGTGGACCCACCGTTGGATCGCGGCGCTGGTCGGTTTGATCGCTCTTGCCATGGCGATACAGGCATGGAGACGGCACCGATCACAGCGGGTCGTGTTGGTTTCTTCTTTCGCCGTGGTGGCGGCGATCGTCGTCCAGGCCCTGATCGGTCGAGCCGTCGTGAAGGCCGACCTGGCCGCCGACCTCGTGAGCCTCCATCTGGCACTTTCGATGTCGATTGCCGCCCTCTTCGTCATCGTGGTCGTGGCCACTTCGCCGGAGTTGTGGGACGACCCGGCGGGCGATCCCCGCCACGTAGCCCTGTATGGGCTTGGGGCGGCAGGGGCATTTGCGGTTCTTCTGCTGGGCTCGCTGGTCCACAACCAATACGTGGCGGGATGGCCGCTGGTCCATGGTGCCTGGCTCCCTGAGTTCTCGACCAGCCTTGTCCTCATCCACTGGATTCATCGCCTCGCAGCAGGCATGGGCTTTTTCTATTTCGGTTATGTGTGGTTGGCAACGACGAGGAGCGGTCGACCATCCCTCGAGGTGAAACTGACCGTCTGGGCTTTCGCCACCTACTCGGTGAACATCGCCGTCGGCTTTCTTCACGTTCTCACCGAAGTGGAATCGAGCGCGATCGTCACCCTGCATCTAGCTGCCTCGACGGTGGTCTGGGTCCTGATGGTTGCGGCAACGAGCATCGCACTCGCACAGCGGTCCCGGCGCATCGCGATGGTTGATTGAGCGGGCGACCCGTCGCGGGCCTCAACGGCACCGTCCTCGAGGCGAAGCCCATGCACTCATCGCCGTGACGGGAATCGGCTGTCAGACCGGATCCGATGGGCTCGCTCCTACCCCCAGGAACGAGTCCATCGGACCCTGGACCAGCATCCCCTCCGGCCATCGGAAAGCATATGCACATATAGCTCGTTTAGCAACTGCGGACCGGTTATCCTTCCGTGATGCGCAGACGAGGTAACGACGGTCTGGTCGACAACGAACTGAAGCTCGTGGTGGCCGCACTCAGAAAGCACGAACGCGGCCAGGAACACTTCTACGGCTTCGAATTGGCCAAGGACATCGCCGCCCTCGAGTCCTCAAAATCCCTGATGTCGCACTCCACACTCTATCGAGGACTACGCCGCCTCGAGGATCGTGGCATCGTCGAAAGTTGGTGGGAGACGCCAGAAGCTGCCGCCGAGGACGGACGCGAAGGCCGGCTACGCCGCTATTACCGGCTCAGTGGAACACCGGAAGCAATCGCTGCGATGTTGATGCACGAGGCGGGCCGCGGAGTTCAGCGCAAATGGTGGACGCAGTGGGGTCTGGGCGCGGTCCGGGCCTGACGCTCCTGTGGGGCGTGGCCCTCAGGATCGGCAAGACCCTTGACACCCTGCTGAGCTGGGGCCTCGAGCCCTCCGAGCGCAACGCACTCCTGGCTGAAAGGCATGACGACCGTTGCTGTGAAGCTCAGGACCCGGAGTCGTCGATCTTCGCCTACTTCGTCCGGACCGTCCGGACCGCCGTCGGAGACCTGGCACAGCGTCTCGCCGACCAGCGCGTCACCACCATCCCGACTTCGATCATGTACGTTTTCGTGTGTATCGGCACTGTCATCATCGCGATGCGTCCGATTTCGACCTCCCAGCGAGTCGCATACGCGCTGATCATCTCAGGTCTGGTCGTCACCGTGATCACCGGTGTGCGACATCCGCTCATGATCGTGAAGAAGGGAATGGCGGCAGGAAGCATGCTCATCTCGACCGGAGCATTCCTGGACGCGGCCACGATCGACCTCGACTACCAGACCTTGTCGGCAGATCTGGTTCGCGCAGTCGCCATATCGACTCTGGGCGGCGGTTATCTCCTCATGGCAATCGGACTTCTGACACAGCGCGGATCTCCGCACATGCTGCTCATTGGAGGCACCGTCGCGCTCGGCTCCTACCTTCTCCTTGCGCTTGGCGAGTCGATGTGGGCTGCCAAGATCGTGGCTTATGCGCCCGGTCGAGCTTTGGGAGCCGCGGCCATCGCTATCGGCGCCCTCCTCGGCGCTCACAGCTTTGGGCGATTACGCCACCTTCCTGTCGGCTAGCCGATCACGGCCATATTCCCCGCTGCAACGCCGCATTTCTGCATCTCTGCACTGCCACGGTCAGTGCTGCCGTTCGATAATCGGGCACACCGAGCTCGCTTTCGCTCGGATGCATGCCATGCCACCGCTCCCTGTACATCGGGAGTGCTTCGAGAAGAGCGGCCCGCTTGGTGACCACGAAGTCGGTCGCCTTGTACATCTTCTTGCGAAGCTTCTCGGCCACCTCCGCTTCCTCCCACTGCTGGTTGGCCAGGTTCTGTGCCCACTCGAAGTAGCTGACGACGACGCCGCCTGCATTTGCGAGAATGTCGGGAAGAACCTTGATTCCCCGGTCGGCAAGGATGTCGTCGGCAGCAGGGGTGGTGGGCCCGTTGGCGGCTTCGACAACCAGCTTGGCATCGATGCGGGCGGCATTCTCGATCGTGATCATGTTCTCTACTGCCGCCGGAACCAGGATGTCGCACGGAACTTCGAGCACGTCGCGATAGTCGAGACCTTCGGCACCGGGAAAGCCAACGACGGTTCCTGTCTCGTCTTTGTATTGGGCAACCCTGGCAGGGACGATCCCCAGCGGGTTGGCTATTCCTCCCCTCGAATCGGACAGTCCGACGATGGTTGCACCAGCCTCGTGGAATAGCCGCGCCGCATGCCTGCCGGCGTTGCCATATCCCTGAATGGCCACCCGGGCACCCTTTATCTCGCCAAGACCGGGGATCCCGCCCAACTGCAGGAATCTGGCCGTGACGTGGAACAGTCCCTGCGCCGTGGCTGCGTCGCGTCCCACGGAGCCACCGAGTTCCAGAGGCTTACCGGTCACCACCGGGAGGTTCCCCTGTCCGGGATGCATCATCGTGTAGGTGTCGAAGATCCACGCCATCGTCTGAGCGTCGGTGTAGACGTCGGGTGCGGGAACATCGGTATGGGGACCAATCGTGTCTCCGAGGGCGGCTGTGTATCGGCGAGTGAGATGCTCCTTCTCTCGCTTCGAGAGGGCCCTGGCATCAACAGCGATCCCACCCTTGGCTCCGCCGAACGGCACATCGAGAAGCGCGCACTTCCACGTCATCCACGTGGCAAGTGCCATCACCTCTTCCTTGCCGGCCGTCGGATAGAAGCGGATACCCCCCTTGCCGGGACCGCGGATGCTCGAGTGCAGAACCCGGTAGCCGGTGAAGAGCTTCACCGACTCATCGTCCATGAGGACGGGCAGCGCCACTTCGAGAATGTGCTCCGGCTCGAACAAGAACTCCGAGATGCCGACCCAGTCGGTCAGATCATCGAGAAACGGAGCCGAACGGTCGAACTGGATACGAGCGATCTGGTGAGGGTTCAGATCTTCCAACGTGTCGATCATGACCACCAACTGTCCTCCTTGGACGGAACTGGATACGAGGTACCAGCGGCAAGACGTTCTTTCCAGGGCCGGAAGCCTCGGTTGGGCGGCCGGGCGGTCCCAAACGAATCGCCGGGACGCCGGGCTGCCCAGGAGGGACCCGTTGACGGCACCGGCGTGGACGTTTGGGCTGCGATCACTTCTCCTTCGCAGGAAAACGGGATACATGGCCGAGGGCTATACCCACCCACGAGTGAGCTTGCTCACCTCTCCAGTCCGGCGGCAACGAGACGTACTCCTTCATGGGGCGACCTTCCGGGCCGAAATCATCAGAACCGTCGACTTTCCGGAGTTCGGCGCGGTCCTCCGGCGACAATCGGACACCGATCCGGTCACCAAACAGACCCATGAACATGTTCCCGTTGACGAAGGCTGCCAGGTTTCCAAACATGGGCTTGGTGACGACTCCGGGAGAATCGGGAACGAGATCGA
>JBFJTO010000122.1:0-5036 GCA_041625295.1 Acidimicrobiia bacterium
CGCCGGGTCGGACGGCTCCGGAGGCGACGAAATCCGCCATCGTCGACGCGTGCCACCCGGTCAGTTTCTCCATGGCGGTGAATCCGGTTTCGGGGTCGAAGCGCTCCACCAACTCCACGGTCACACCCGGTCCGGTTTCTCCTTCGGCGACCGCTCGCATGATGCACACGTCGTCGGTGGGGCCCTCCGAGAGTTTGGGCGACAGAAGCCGGTGATACAGCGAACGCGGTTGCGTCCCATCGACAGGCTCCTCACCGAAAAGCCCGAGTTCCTTGAAGGCGGCGAACTTGGCGTAGTGGCCCGGGTAGCGGAGCGTCTTGTTTTCGTAGGTCTCGAGTTTTCCGGCATACGTGTAGGGCACTGTCGAGGTTCCCCCGGAGGTGACAAACGCTTCCAGGGTTCCGAAGTCCTCGAAGTCCACCTCCTCGAGTTCACTGAGCGCGGCGACCGGCGTCGGTCTCCCCTCTCTGAGAAACAGGGCCTCGCCGTCGTATTCGTTCGTCAATCCGTTGATGTGGAAGAACAGACGGTATCCGTAGGGTCCCTGCGGCTCTCGAGGGAGCCCTCCGTCGTAGAGCCTCACCGAGCGAGGTTGAATCCCCGAGTCTGCCAGCAGGTCGGCGGCGAACAGACCCATCGTGTTGTTCATACCCGGACCCATGCCGCAGTCGGGGACGATGGAGATTCCCAGGCGGGCCGCTTCGCCGTCGCGTGCGAGTTGGTCGAGGACTGTGGGGGTGTGGCCGCCCAGGTCCACCATTCCCGTCTTCGACCGGATCGCGGCCTCGGTGCAGGCCGGGATCAGAGGGAACGGGACTGCGCACACCACCACATCGACGTGCTGGAGCAGGACGGCGACCGCAGCCGCGTCACCGGCATCGACGGAAACTCCCGTTGCGATCTCGCGGCCGGTCAGGCCGTTCACACGCCGGGCCGAAGCCTGGGCGGCATCCAAAGAGGCGTCGGCGAACAACAAACTCCCGGCGCCGCCGTTGACGACCAGGTCGTATCCGGCCGCAGTGCCCTGGCGGCCCGATCCGAGAACGCAGTACGCCCAGTTCATGCCGAAGCACCGGTGATGAACGTTCGAATGTCGGCGGCGAGGCGGCGGTGGGATTCGCGGTGCACGTACATCATGTGGCCCGCTTCGTAGTAGGTCATGTGAACCCGGTTTCGTTGTTGGGCGGTGAGCCCCATGTGCGCAAAGGTGTACTCGGTGGCCTTGTAGGGCGTGGCCAGGTCGAAGTACCCGTTGGCCACGAGAACGACCAGATGGCGATTGCGTGACATGGCGGAGCGAAGCGCCTCGGAGGTGTCCACGAAGGCGTTCTTGAAGTCCTCGTAATCCCAGGCCTTGTGGACCTCCAGGCTCAAAACCTCGTAGGGGAGGTCGCTCTCATAACCGAGTTCCCGGCGGACGTAGTCGTTGAAGGCGGAGGCGAAGTGTCCGGTGAGGGCGTCGTTGGAGGGGTCCTGTTCCAGAGTGTCGCCGCCCGCAAAACGGTCGGAACCCGTGTATCGGGAGTCGAGCCTTCCAGTTGTGAGACCCTCGGGGCGTAGCAGTTCTTTGCAGAATCGGAGGATCTCGAGCCGCAGCCGGTACTTCTCTATGTATTCGACCGGGACTCCCGTGTACCCCGAGAGGCGAGCGGCGACGGCTTCGCGGGTCTCGTCGTCGAGGTCGTCGCCGAGGAGCAGAGCGGAGGCGTATTCCCCGTATGCCCAGGTCTCGACCTCCGCCAGGAATTCGGCGAGCGGCTTGGCCCGGTGCTCGGCGGCGATCCGCCCGTGAAACCACGCACTGGCCGCATAGGTGGGCATGAAGACGACGTAGGGCAGATCGTTGCCAACACTGAAAGTCCACGTCTTGGAGTCGAATGGGCCGGTCAGGAAGTTGAGAATCGCCGAAACCAGGATGATCCCGTTGAAGTAGATGCCGTGGCGATCCAGCAGGTGTTCGGCAAGGCCGGCCGACCGGGTGGTGCCGTAGCTCTCGCCGGCAAGAAACTTGGGGGATGCCCAACGTTGATTCCGGGTGAGATAGATGCGGATGAACTCCCCCACGGACTCGATGTCCCGCTTGAAGTGGTGGTATTTCTTCTGGTCGTCGCGTGGGATTCCCCGGCTGAATCCGGTACCGACAGGATCGATGAAGACCACGTCGGCAACGTCGAGAATCGACTCCTCATTCATCACCAATCTCCCCGGCAGCGGGCCGGGCATACCCTCGTCATCGAGGTGGACGCGCTTGGGTCCGAAGGCGCCGACGTGGAGCCAGACCGACGACGATCCCGGCCCACCGTTGAACGCAAAGACGATCGGTCGCGTGGTGACGTCGGCCACGTCGGTGCGGGTGTAGGCGGAGAAGAAGAACGATGCCAGTTTCTTGCCGTCCTCCTCCCGGAGGAGAACCCGGCCGGCTTGGGACCGGTAGGGGATCTCGGAGCCGTTGATGACCAGGGTGTGGTCTTTCTCTACCAGGTCCTCTTCATAGTGTGGAGGCGGCTCGGGCGGGGTATCGGCCGGTTTGGCTTCTGCGGGCTTGTTTTCAGCGGTCTTCTTCTCATCGGTCATGCCGCGAGAGTAGAGCGGACCGGGTGGCCTTACATCCGGAAGACGCCGAAAGCGTCAGTTCCCTCGACCGGAGCGGAGTGGGCCGCCGATAGTGCCATTCCCAGCACCGTTCGGGTGTCGCGGGGGTCGATGAGCCCATCGTCACGAATCCGCGCCGTCGAGAACAGCGCCTGCTCCTCGTAGGAGATCTGTGCTTCGATCAGGGCCGATCGCTGAGCATCCGCCTCCTCGTCGAACTCCGCGCCGTGCGAGTCGGCGGCGGCTTTGGAGATGATCGAGAGCACTCCCGCCAGTTGCTTGGCGCCCATCACCGCCACCTTGTGGCCGGGCCATCCGAACACGAAGCGGGGATCGTAGGACCGCCCACTCATCCCGTAGTTGCCGGCTCCGTAGGAGGATCCGGCCATGATCGAAAAGTGCGGGACCGTCGAGTTGGCGACGGCATTGATCATCTTGGCGCCGTCTTTGATTATCCCCCGCTGTTCGTATGCCTTGCCGACCATGTAGCCGGTGGTGTTGTGGAGGAACACCAGCGGCGTGTCATATCGATTGCAGAGCTGGATGAACTCGCTGACCTTCTGGGCCTCCTCGGAGAAGATCACACCCTGCTGATTGGCAACCACTCCAATCGGGAACCCGTGGATCGATCCCCAACCCGTGACCATGGACGTGCCGTAGATGGCCTTGTACTCCTCGAAGCGGGATCCGTCGAGGATCCGGGCCAGGACCTCTCGCTGGTCGAAGGGGACTTTGAGATCCGAAGAGATGACTCCGAGCAGGTGATCGGGATCATGGACGGGGTCGTCGGAAGGCAGGGTGGGGCCGGGTCCGAGCTTTCGCCAGTTGAGATGGGCGACGATCTCTCTTCCGATCCTGAGGGCGTCCGGTTCGTCCTGCGCGAAGTAGTCGGACAGCCCCGAGATCCTCGAGTGCATCTCCGCGCCACCCAACTCCTCGTCGGTGGACTCTTCGCCGGTCGCCATCTTCACCAGGGGAGGACCTCCGAGGAAGACCTTGGCCCTCTCCTTGACCATCACCGAGTAGTCGCACATCGCCGGGATGTAGGCACCCCCTGCGGTGGAGTTGCCGAATACGAGAGCGATCGTGGGAATGTCCAATGCCGAGAGCCGGGTCAGGTTGCGGAACCACTTGCCTCCGGTGATGAAGACGTCGGCCTGATCGGGGAGGTCGGCGCCTCCGGACTCCACGAGGTTGATGAGCGGAAGCCGGTTCTCGCGGGCGATGTCCTGAGCACGCAGCGTCTTGGAAAGCGAGTAGCGGTTTGATGAGCCGGCCTGTGAGGTGGGGTCGCTTGCCGAGATCATGCATTCGACACCGGAAACGACTCCGATTCCGGTTACGGCGTTGGCGCCGAGGATCTTGCCGGTGTCCCACGCGGCCAGCGTCGAAAGCTCCAGAAATGGAGTGTCTCGATCGAGGAGGAGTTCTATCCGCTCCCTGGCGAGGAGCTTGCCCCTGGAGTGGTGTCGGTCGACGTACTTCTGGCCTCCGCCCAGCCGCGCCTGAGCCATCAGCTTGTCCAACTGTTCCAGCTTTTCGAGGCTCGCCGCTCGGTTGGCCAGATACTCCTCGGAGCTGACATCGACTCTGGTGGGAAGAACCTGCATCGCGACGTGAGGCTAGCTGTGATCCCCGAACTGGATCGTGGCGTGGCGATCGATCGGTTTGGGGGCTTGCATTACCGTTGCCCGGACAAGAAGGGATGTCCATGGATTATCCGCCACAACTCGATGCCATGGTCGGGCAGGAAATCGGCGCTTCCGAATGGTTGTTGGTCGATCAAGACCGGATCGACGGGTTTGCAGAGGTCACCGGGGATCATCAGTGGATTCACTCCGATGTGGACAAAGCCGCGCTGGGCCCCTTCGGGTCCACGATCGCCCACGGATTCTTGACTTTGTCGATGGCCGAGGCCGCCATGGTCCGGATCGGTCTTCCCGGATTGCCGAGCCCCCGAATGCTCGTCAACTACGGCACCGACAGGCTCCGCTTTCTGGCCCCGGTGCGGGCCGGTTCACGGATCAGAACCCGGGCTGCGGTGGCGTCGGTGGCTGCCATCGCCGGCGGGGCACGCATCAACCTCTCGCTAACCGTGGACATCGAGGGCGAAGACAAGCCCGCGATGGTGGCCGAGGTGGTCACGCTTGGTTATTGGTGACGCCCCCCGTACCGATCCGGGTCAGCTGAGGCTGCGGCCACCGCCCACGACCACGACCTCGCCGGTCACGTAGCCGGTCCGCGACAGGAAGGAAACGACGTCGGCCACCTCGGCAGGTTCTCCCATTCGGCCGAGAGGTATTGCGCCGACCATCTTGGCCCGCACCTCCTCGGGTATCGCCATGGCCATCTCGGTTCCGATCAGCCCGGGGGCAACCGCGTTGACCCGAACCGTGGGCGCGAACTCGAGCGCCATCGCCCTCGACATGCCGACGATGCCCCCC
>JBFJTO010000123.1:0-5023 GCA_041625295.1 Acidimicrobiia bacterium
AATGCCAGCTACTTCGACGTCGTGGTCGGCGGCGAGACCAACAAAGGGGCGGCCTGGTACTACGCGGATCCCAAACCGAAAGCGGACATGGTCAAGGACCGGATTGCCTTCTGGCGGGGCGTGAAGATCGAGAGGTGACCTCTCAAGATTCCCGACTCGGCGCTTTCCACCGTTTGGAGATGGTCAGGACGCCGGCGGCGAGTATGAGCAGCAGCATGCTGAGCGGGATTGAGTAGCGCCGGTCGCCGGTCGCCTGGACCAAGGTGGCGGCCCCGTATGGCCCCAGGGCGATTCCGATGCCTGCTGCGGCCGCTTGCATGCCCATGAGCGTTCCCACCCGGTCGGGTCCGGCCACCTCGTAGGCGAAGATCCCGCTCAGGGGAGAAAAAGCTCCGATGCCCAGACCTGCGATGGCCGCGAACCCGATGGCAGGGAGCGCGTCGCCGGCCCAGAGAAGCAGCATGGCGCCGGCGGCGATGAATAGGTTGGCTATCGCCAATGACCTTCGGCTCCCCAGACGCCCGACCAAAGAGTCGATGGGGAGGCGTCCAAAGAACTGGGCGATTCCTCTCGCTCCCGCGAGTGTGGATGCCATGGGCAGAGACAGGCCGAGGGCGACCATGATCGGGACCTGATAGACGCCGATGGTGCCGTAGCCACCCGATCCGAGCAGGTTGGCGGCCAGGGCAACGACGATGAGAGGGGTCCATCGCAAAGGAGAGGTCTTACCGACGTTCGGCCGTGCGTCAGCCGCCCATGCCGCCCACAGGTATCCGCCCGCCGATAGGCATGCGTATGTCACGAGCGCAGGACGCCACCCAAAGCGATCGGCCAGGAATCCACCCAACGGCAGCATCAGCGTGCTCGAGAAGGCGCCGTAGAGAGTGACGATCGAAATGGCCCGGGCCGGACGGTGCGGGTGAAGTCCGGCCGCAGTGGCGAGGGTGGTGTGATAGTGCCCGGTTGCCCCGATGAGGCCTCCGCCGAGGATGCCGCCGACAGCAAAGGACGCCAGGGTCCGGCTCCCTGCTGTCAACGCGAGAATCGCGGAACCAGCGATCCCGAGAGCGAAGACCTTGCGACTCCCGAGACGGTCGAGAGCCCGGCCCGCCAACAGCGAGGCTCCACCCGCCAGCAGAGCCGAAACCGATGCCACTCCCACAACGGCGTCCTCTCGCCATCCCGTGGATCTGACGATTTCGTCGAGCAGGACGCCAAAGCCGTAGAACCAAGCTCCGTATGACACGATGGTCAAGAAACCGAGCGAAGCCAGGGCGCGATGCCGCATCTGTTGAGCCTAAGACCGCGAGTTCGCAGCGGCCGGTCGGGCGGTAGGCTCGCCCGATGAGATTCGGAGCCTTCGTGCCACAGGGTTGGCGTCTCGACCTGGTCGGGATATCCAGGGAGAACCATTGGTCGACCATGACCGAGGTGGCCAAGACGATCGAGCGGGTCGGTTATGAGAGCCTATGGGTCTATGACCACTTTCACACAGTCCCGGTGCCCACGCAGGAACCGACCTATGAGGCCTGGACACTGATGGGTGCTCTGGCTGCGGTGACCGATACGGTGCGGCTGGGCCAGATGTGCACCTGCAACGGCTATCGCCCACCTTCATACCTGGCCAAGGTCGCGGCATCGATAGATGTGATCAGCGGTGGTCGGGTCGAGATGGGTATCGGGGCAGGGTGGCACGAGAGCGAGTATCTCGGTTACGGCTTCGACTTTCCAAGACCGGCAATCCGCATCGGTGAGCTCGGCGAAGCGGTCGAGATCATGCGGCGGATGTGGACCGAAGAAGAGGTGTTCTTCGAAGGGAAGCACTACCAACTCGCCGGGGCCATCTGCCAGCCCAAGCCGATCCAGGAGCCACACATTCCGCTGTGGATTGCCGGTGGCGGGGAACAACTGACGCTCAGGGTCGCGGCCCGCCATGCCTCCCACACCAACTTCGGTGGATCGGTGGAACAGTTCGTTCACAAATCGGAGATCTTGAGGTCTCACTGTTCCGATGTCGGCACCGACTTCGACTCGATCGTGCGCTCATCGAACTTCTTCGTCGTTTGCGAGGAGTCGGAGGCTGCCGTGCAGGACCGTGTCTCCTGGCTGCGAGACCACTACCGCCCCTTCGTGGGGGAAGAGCGACTTGCGGGTCTCGAGCGGACCTACAGAGCCATGGCGGGAACACCCGGGCAGTTGATCGAGAAGCTGAAGCCATGGGCAGATGCGGGGATGAGCTATGCGATCCTGTATTTCGCCGAAGCCGCCTACGACAGATCCGGTTTGGAACTCTTCGCCCGAGAAGTGATCCCCGCGCTTCGCTGAGACGTCACACGTCCTCGGTGTCAGGAACGATGAGCAGCGGGCATGGAGCCTGGTGGGCCAGTCGATCGGCCACGGAACCGAGCATCACCCTTTCCACGAGGCCGGCGCCGCGACGCCCGATCACCAGCAGATCGATCTGCTCTCGTTCACACGCAGCGAGGATCGCGGTCGTCGGATCTCCCAACTCTTCGACCGTGGTCAGTCCGGCAGCCTCGTCGCCCAGCGCCTCCCTGAGCCGGTCGAGAATCTCTCGCTGACCGGCAGCCACCGCCGACGCCAGCGCCTCGGGGGAGGGTGGTGAACCTTCGAGACCCCACCATCCCTCGGGAGGCCTGACAACGGTGATGACGGTGACCTCGCCACCGGAGATACGGGCGAGCTTCAAGGCCACGCGGGTGGCGGCAACACTTTGTTCTGAACCGTCCACCCCGACCAGGATTTTCTTCGGTTGCCAGGTCATCGTTCCTCCTCGCTCGCTTGACCCGGGCTCACTTGGCCGTTGGGCCGTCATAAACAACAATGCGGCATCGTGACCGAGAAGGGAAGTGACGTGAGACCCAAAGTGGTTGTTGCCGAGACCATCGCGGCCCGGGGCCTGGACCTGCTCGCCAAGACCTGTGAGGTGGAACTGGCGGTAGGTGTCGACCGTGCCGAGCTGATGGTGCGGATGGCCGACGCCCAAGGTCTGGTGGTTCGTTCGGCGACAACCGTCGATCGCGAGTTGATCCTCGCCGCGCCGGGATTGCGGGTGATAGGCAGGGCAGGCATCGGGGTCGACAACATCGACCTTGCGGCTGCAACCGAACGCGGCGTGCTGGTCGTGAACGCTCCCCTCGCCAACACCGTCTCAGCTGCTGAACACGCCATGGCTCTTCTGCTTGCGCAGGCCCGACAGATACCGGCTGCCCACTCGTCGCTGGTAGCGGGAAGGTGGGACAGAAAGAAGTTCCAGGGCGTGGAATTGCACGGAAAGACACTGGGCGTCATCGGACTCGGCAAGATCGGAACTCTGGTGGCGCAGCGGTCCCAGTCGTTCGGAATGCGACTCTTGGCCTACGACCCGTTCGTCTCAGCCGACCGCGCCCGGCGAATCGGAGTCGAGCTCGTCGATCTCGACACGCTTCTCGTGCAGTCCGACTTCATCACCATTCATCTGCCGAAGACGAAAGAAACAGCCGGGCTCATCGACGCCGAGGCACTCACCAAAGTCAAGCGGGGCGTGCGCATCGTCAACGCATCCAGGGGCGGGATCGTCGATGAAACCGCGCTGGCGGCCGCGATCGGAACCGGCCAGGTCGGAGGCGCGGCTCTGGATGTCTTTTCGGTAGAGCCGATCACGGAGAGCCCGCTGTTCGGTCTTCCCCAGGTTGTGGTCACACCCCATCTCGGCGCATCGACCGCGGAGGCTCAGGACAAGGCCGGCACGGATGTCGCGGTTGCGGTTGCCTCCGCTCTGGCCGGGGATCTGGTCCTCACCGCGGTGAACGTCGACTTTGGTCGAGAGCTCGCCGACGAGGTGAAGGCTTTTCTCCCCTTGGCCGAGCAGTTGGGGAAGGCCTTCGTGGGTCTCACGCAGAGCCTTTCAGGCCGACTGAAGGTGAGGGTCGAGGGCAGGCTGGCCGCCTTCGAGCTTCGACCGATCCAGCTTGCGGTGCTGAAAGGCGCACTCCAGGCCGTGTCCACGGAACCGGTCTCCTACGTGAACGCCCCGGCGATCGCGGAGGCCCGCGGAACCGGTGTCGACCTCGAGAGCTCCGAGGAGAGCGGGGAGTATGTATCTCTTCTCCGGGTCTCCGCAGCCGGTGGTGATGTGTCCCTGGCCGGCACCGTGGTCAAGAAGGGCCCGATGCTGGTCGACATCCTTGGCAACGAGTTGGAGCTTCCGTTTTCGCCCCACGTGCTGATAGTCCGCAACGATGACATTCCCGGCCTCATCGGAAGGGTGGGCACGTACCTGGGCGACCAGAACGTCAACATCGCCAACATGGTGGTAGGGCGTTCCCGTGTGACCGGTCAGGCGGCCATGATGGGCCTGAACCTCGACCAGCCGCTCGATTCCTCCCAGATCGATGACATGAGATCGCTCGAAGGAGTGGTCGAGGCCCGCTACCTGGATCTCAGCTGATCACCGCGGTCACGATCCATCCCGCTGCCAGGCCGTAGATCCCGGCGACGACGTCATCGGCAGTGACGCCCCAACCGCCCGGCAGGGATTCGGCGCGGGAGACTCCCGGGAATGCCCGCTTGAAGATGTCCGCAAGTCTGAAAACGACGAAAGCTGCGATGGCGCCCGTGAACCCGAGGCCGATCGTGGCCAGCAACATTCCCGCGGCCTCGTCCACGACGACCCACCCGGGATCGCCGGCCTTGGCCGACGTCGGGTCGTGCATGCCGTTCGATGCCCACACCGAGGCCATGGCAACAACGGCAAATACTCCTGCCTGGATTCCCCAGCCGAGGGGGCGGATGGCCATGGCGAGAGCAAAGGCGACTGCGGCTCCGATCGTGCCGGAACCGGCGTCGCTGCCTCGCAGACGCCGGAGGATCAGTTTCCGAGCGGCGAATCCGTGGTGACAGGATACGAGATTCGGTTCGGAACACGCATGAAGTGTCGCGTCACCGGATCTCGTCGCCGAGGCGCCCGGGAGCCGGCTCCGCGCCGCTACGAGATGTCCCCCGAGGCCGCCTGGAGCGCCGT
>JBFJTO010000124.1:0-4982 GCA_041625295.1 Acidimicrobiia bacterium
TCGGGCGGCCGCAGGGAGGGAAGACCGGCACCCACCAGAACTACCAGGATGCCTGGTTCGTGGGTTTCGTTCCCCAATACTCGACGGCGGTATGGGTCGGTTATGAGTCCAAGCAGCTCCCCCTCAAGAACGTGACCATCCACAACGAGAACTACTCGAGGGTCTTCGGGGGAACGGTTCCCGCGCCCATCTGGGCCGAATTCATGCAAGCGCTCTTGGCTGACGTCCCACCAACCGACTTCCCCGAAGATCCACTCGGCGTGGACGCCTACATGGTCACCCCGGACACGACCGTGCCCTACCTGACCGGGCAGCTGTGGGAGGACGCCCAGCTCACGCTTCGCAAGTCCAAGCTGGCAGCCGAGATGGTCGAAGTGCCCTCGGGCGAGCCGATAGGAGTCGTCGTGGGCCAGGATCTCGAGGCAAACACCGTGGTTCCCGAAGGTTCGCCGATCATCGTCGAGGTCTCCAACGGGATAGCACCCAGCGGAGTCCTCCCCAACGTGACCGGCCAGACCTACGAGGATGCCTTCGCTGCGTTAACCGAGTTCTCGGACACCAACCATCTCAACTTGGTGATCCTCCAGCAGCAGATATTCGTCATCGACCCCTCGTTCCGCGGTCGCGTGGTGGCAACGAGCCCCGATCCAGGCACGACGGTGGGTTATGGGACCCTGATCAACCTCCAGGTGGGGGCATAGGCCGACGCGAGGACCCGAAGGGTCCGAGTGTCTTGTCCTCCGGAGCGGAAAGAGCGAGCCTCACCGCCCTCCCGCCTCCGGGGCACTAAGGCAGCAATCGCAGATTCCCAAGGTCTGACCGGACAACACCGAAATGGCGACGATCGAACGTCGCAACTCTGCCGATCCCCAGACGCTCACATGTGGCAACCACTGAAGCATCGACCGTTCCCAACGGAAGATCGCGGTAGCGAGACACCAACTCGGCGATTCTCAACCAGTCCGAAGCTGCGACCGGTTCCACCTGGAAGTCTCCGGCCGCGATGTCTCCCAGGAACCGGACCTCTTGGTCCACTCCCAGACGCGTGCCAATCAAATACACCGCTTCGGTGATCACCAGCGTTGGGACTATCAGCGGACTCGGGTATGACTCGAGGAAAGCCAAAGCCTCCGTGTGGTGCCGATCATCGGCGTCTACGTAGGCATACAGAGGCCCGGCGTCAACGACGACGGCTATTTCGAAACCTCGGAGGCCAGGATCTCTTCGATTCTCTCCGAGATATCGGACCTGCCGCTGTGCCCGGTTGCTGCCGCTCGAAGCGATCTATCGCCGAGATGAGCCTCAATGGCCTCCCGGGTCAGCTCGGAAATGGTCATGTTCCTTCGAGACGCCTCGTGCCGCAGTCGAGCATCCAGATTGTCAGGTAGTTTCACCGTCGTTCTCCTCATGGTATGCCAGCATACCCTGGCTTTCTTGGGGGCCATCGCAGTTCACAATGTTTCAAGTTATCCTACTTGACGATCTATAACGATGGTTGGTATAAACCATCATATGAAGGCGGCAGCTCACGATCAGCCCGACAGACCTCCCGTCACCGCCCCTAGCGTTCGGGCTCCGGGGGCTGCCGCCTCACCCAGCGTTCGCTCCCGACCCCTGATCCGTCCCCGCTCGATTCCGGGTCCGATGCACGGGTTTTCGGCCGGCGACCACGAGATTCGCAGGTTCTGGGTCAAGGTCGTCGGTGCCGGAGCGGTCGAAGATCTTCTCCGCCTGATAACGGCTTCGCGCCGCGGCAAGCGCATCAAGAGTCCCAAATTCCTCACCACGCTGATCAAAGAAGGATTGGCGGCCAGCGACGGGAAGACAGTGGTGGTACACCGAAGAATCCCGCCTCTCGGTCCCGCCCAGCGCCGCCGCCTACAACCGTCTGTCCGGACCGAGTACGACCGGTTCTACGCCCGATGCGACCTGAGCACCACGACCCCTGCGGCTGAAAAGGCGGTTATCTCGCCGATCGCAAACGCCCTCGAGACGACAACATCCACGCCACCCCCGGCAAACAAGAAGATCGAGGCAACCGCCACCATCAGTCCCGACACCCAGGCCGACGCCAGTCTTCCGGTGCGGGCACCCGCCACCAACACCTGACCTATCAACTGGGCAAAAGATCCGGCCACCACACCCGTGGCCACCCAGGCCGCCACCGATGTTGCCGGCACGAAGTCGGACTCGAACAGCGCCTCCACGATCGCGGGGCCGATCCATTCCCCCACGAACCAGGCGGCCATCGTGAGAACGATCCCGGCCGCGGCAAGGCCGGCGGCGCCGCTGCGGAGCCTTCTCCGCTCCCCCTCATCCGACCAGCGAACGAAGACGGCGAGAATCCGTCCCTGCATCGCATAGATCAGGGTCAACGGAGCCCTGAACAGCGTGAAGGTCACGAAAACCACGCTTACCAAGGTGGCCGAGCCACCCAGGAAAGCCACTGCCAGGGGTGCCGCAGCCAACAGGATCTGGGAGGCCGCGCTCCCCGCGACGTAGGCGCCCAGGAAGCGCCCGACGGCTGTCTCCCGGGGCGGGCCCGGGTCGGCTGGCCTTCCGAAACGAATCAGAACCACGACCAGAGGCGCAACAACCATCGACCAGGCCACGATCGGGGCCGAGGTTGAAACAGCAAGCAATCCCACGACCACCAACACCCGGAACATGGACTCGGCCGCAAGCAGGTATCCGATCTCCTTGAATCGCCTTCGGCCCGCAAGGATCCCCTTGGCCCCAAAGAAGAGGGCATACAGGCTGAGCATCACCGCCATCTCGATGGCGTAGATCCTCTCGGATGCGAAGAGCCGGTCTCGTGTGAAGTAGACGAACAACGCGGCTGGAATCGCGGCCACGGACGCCGCTACCACGGTCACACTCCAATCGGTCCGCCAGACATCTCGCCCCCGGGCGGCCTCGCGGGTCGTGTACTGCTCGAACGGCACCAGCACCACCGTGATGACGATGAACAGAACCGTCCATTGGACGCTCACCGGAGCAAACGCCTCGGCCCCCAAACGGTTGCCGACGATCACCTGGAACAGGTAGGCGCCCACCGCCCCGACCAGACTGCCACCGACCATCCATCCCGTCCCCGGCGCCCGGAACCCCCTCTCGATGGCGGTGGGACCGGCCATTACTTGGTGTCGAGACGAAGTATCCGGGCCATGAAGGACGACATCTGCTCACGTGTCACCTGCATCGTGGGGCTGAATGTGGTTGCGGAGGTTCCGTTGGTTACACCGAGATCCACAAGCTGGTTGATCGCCGTGACTGCTTCCGGCGACATGCCACCGAGGTCTTTGAACGGCGACTGCTTCGGGATCAGGAGGTCATACCCCGACAGACCGTGGAGGCGAATCAAGAAAATGGCCATCTGCCAGCGGTTGATTGTCCCGCTCGGATCGTACGTGGTGGCCCCTGTGCCCTTGGTGAGTCCGATCTGCCGCAGTTGGTTTATGGCGTTGACGGCATCGGCCGAGACGCCACCCAGATCAAGGAATCCCTGGTCGCTGGGGTCGGGAAGCACGATCCCCAGGAGGGTCGCCTCCCGGGCCAGGTACAGCGCCATCTCCCAGCGCTTGATCTGGCCGTGGGGGTCGAAGGTTGTGGCCGTCGTTCCGGTGATGACCGAGTGGAAGGACACACAGTCGATGTCCACCTTGTGGACGCTGTTGGCGTCCACGTCGGTGTAACCGGCGTCGGGCGGAGTCTCCTTGCACAACGGGCCCGTGGGCACCGGGACGATCGATCCCGCGGGGGCGCTGACGTCATACATGATGGAGCGCATACCCAGGGCGGATCGGAAGGAACGTCCGCTGCGGGTCAGCGTTGTGGGGACACCGGCAATCGTGCCGCTGACAGTCACCTCCGCCACTGTCCCCGAGAGGTTTCGGGCGGTGATGGCCACACCGGTAACGCTTTCGAGTCCGAGTGCGGCGGCGATCTGCGAAGCGGTCTTGTTGACCGTCCACGATGCAAACGGGTTCCCCGCATTCGCGTCAATCGAAAACGAATCTGGTACCGCCTGAAGATACGAGACCTGGCTGGTTTGGCCCAGTCCGTCGACGTTGCTGTCTGTGTGACCACCCGACGACGAGGAGTAGTAGGCAAGAACCACGGTCGACTGGGACGCTTCGGGATGCGTGATCACAGTTCCCGCAGTGGCGGCTACCGCAGCCATCCAGTCTGCCGAGTTGAGACCGGTTTCCTTCGAGTAGCCGACGAAGTTCTGGTCGATGACCGTGGCGTAGAGCTGACACCAGCACTGAGCCTTTCGGGCATCGTCCATCGTCTCTTCGGGACCGTACTTCAGCGCTTGGCGAACGCCGTAGCTGCGGGCAGCGATCGCTTGGGCCTTGAGAGCCTCGGCCGGCCAAGACGAGGGGACCTCACCGATTCCGTAGATGTAATCCTCGATGCCGATCTCGAGGGAAACGTGGAAGGCAGATCCGAATGGTCGAATCCTGATCCTCCCCCGTCCAAACTCCTTGCCCAACCCCGGCAGATGGATCCGGGTCGCAGGTTGGTTGGACCACTCGATCGTGGCCCTGCAGATCCCCGGATTTCCGATCGCGGCCCCCTCACGGAAGAACTGGCAGGCGCCGCCGCCCAGAGCCCGGAACTCCCAGTTCTCCCCAGAGTTGGCGGTCTGGGTCGGACAGGCTCCCTCGCCGTCGGCGGCTTTGCATAGTCCCGCAGAGCCGTCGTGAACGTCGAAGGAGAGAACCGTCTGATTCTGGGTGAGTCCGATCCACAGAGGATCGGGGTCGGTGAGCATCCAGCTGGCTGGGTCGAGTGCCGCGGTGATCGGTTTGAGTGTCACGCCGGCGTAGTAGTAGGTAAGGATCTGGTCGGCGGTGCTGCCGGCTGTCGCCATTGAACGGGCCCCGTATTGGCTCATGCCGACGCCGTGTCCCCAGCCGGCACCGGTGAATGTGTAGACAGGATCGGTCTGAGCCACGGCGTTGGTCATGGGCACA
>JBFJTO010000125.1:0-4964 GCA_041625295.1 Acidimicrobiia bacterium
AGATCTCAATCCTGATCGGGGTTGCGCCGCAGTTTCTTGGTCTCCGACCGCCGCCGCTTCTCCTGGGAACGCCGAAGCTTTGAGGCCCTCGTGGGCTTTGTGGGTCGTCTTGGTGTGGGCGGTGCCGAGGCCGCGGCGAGAAGTTCGGCCAACCTTCGCCGTGCCGCCATTCGGTTCCGCCACTGTGATCGGGTCTCGTCAGCGATCACAGTGATGACGCCATCACTCATCCGATTGGCGAGGGCCACCGACATCCGTTCGGTGACGTCGGGAGGGAATGCCCCGGTGGAGGCCAGGTCGAATCGAAGCTCAGCCCGGGTGTTGGCCTTGTTGGCATGCTGGCCACCCGGTCCCCCGGTCGGGCCAAAGGTCCAGGCGAGTTCGGCTTCGGGAATCGTCCAATGCCGAACTGCCAGCCCTTCCACCTATTCGGCCTCGTAGTACTCGGCGCCCAAGTGCGTGATCAGATCCTCTCCCTGCCAATGTCGCAGGGTGTTCTTCAGCTTCTTGAGCTGGATGAACAGGTCGTTCTCGGCATACAGGCCCTCGGCGGCCTGTGGACTCTTGAAATAGAACGAGAGCCACTCCTGGATGCCCTTCTTGTCTGCCCGGGCTGCCAGGTCCTGGAACAGCGCCAGGTCGAGGACCAGCGGTGCTGCAAGGATCGAATCCTTGCAGAGGAAGTCGACCTTTATCTGCATCTTGTAGCCGAGCCAACCGAAGATATCGATGTTGTCCCAGCCCTCTTTGTCATCGCCCCTCGGGGGGTAATAGTTGATCCGAACCACGTGATAGAGGTCCTTGTAGAGGTCCGGATATGCCTCGGGTTGGAGGATCTGCTCAAGAACGCCCAGCTTGGAGACTTCTTTTGATCTGAAGTTGTCCGGGTGGTCGAGAACCTCACCGTCCCGGTTTCCCAGGATGTTGGTCGAATACCAGCCGTTGATGCCCAGCATCCTGGCCTTGAGGCCGGGAGCGAGGATCGTTTTCAGAAGCGTCTGGCCTGTCTTGAAGTCTTTGCCACATATCGGCACGCCGTTTCTCTCGGCGAGTTCCACCATGGCTGGAAAGTCCACACCGAGGTTGGGAGCACCGTTTGCGAACGGCACGCCGGCAGTCATCGCCGCATAGGAGTACAGCTGGCTGGGAGCGATCTCCGGGTCGTTGTCCTTGAGACCTCGTTCAAAGGCATCCAGCGACATGTGCACGGCGGAGGCCGGTCGATAAGCCTCGGTTGAGCCGCACCAGACGATCGACAATCGATCGCAACGGTTCTCTTGGCGAAAGCGCTCGATGTCTTCGACAAGCGCTTCGACCTTCTCCATGTGAGTCTTGGCCTCGGTCACGTTGTCCACGTTTTCCAACCTGCTCACCCATTCATGGCTGAAGGCAGCCTTCATCGGGCGGATCGCCCGCAACTCCTCGCCGACCGATTCGAGATGCTGGGGTTGCAGCACTCCGGCCTTCATGGCAGCGGTGTAGGCATCATCTGAATATGCGTCCCAACCGCCGAAGACCAGATCTTGGATGCTCGCCAGAGGCACGAAGTCCTTGATCAACGGGTTGCGGTTTTCGGTTCTCTTGCCGAGCCGAATGTGTCCCATCTGGGTGAGAGACCCGATGGGTGGTCCATAGCCGTTCCGGGCGGCCAGGACACCGGCGAAGAAGGTTGTTGCCACTGCTCCCATGCCGACGGTCATGACACCGAGTCGGCCGGTTGCTGGTTTGATCGGAGTGGATTCACTCATTTGAGGTTCCTCATCGGCTAGAGGTTAGGGCCCCCGCCACATGGTGCGTCCGTCGGTAGAGTCGGCGGCGTGGACTTCGAGACCGACATCCGCCCGACCATCGACTTTGCCCTCCTCGCCGACGCCGTTCAGGTCGTCCAGGGAAAGCTCTACGTGCTCGGCGGCGGGTGGGACACGCTGTTTGTGGCCGGCTTCCCGGCTCGTCATCCATCCCTTGGGATCGGCTTGCGAATCCGGGTCCCATGGAGTTGGACCGATCGTTCGATCACCGTCGGTGTCGATATTCAGAACGAGGACGGGGGCAGGGTGCTGCCGACACCGCCGCTAAAACAGGGTTTGCGGGTCAACCGACCATCGGGAATCCCCGAGGGTTCAGACATCGGAATCTCACGGTCGTTCACGTTCAACAACCTGACCTTCCCTGGCGAGGGGGCCTACTCGTTCGTCATCACACTCGATGATGATGTCGCGAGCCGGCTTCGCTTTTCGGTTCGGAAACGCCCGTGAACGTACGCGTCCCCATGTTTCCGCTCGGCATGGTGATGTTTCCGTTTACGGCAGTGCCGCTGCGGGTATTCGAACCGAGGTACCAGGCCCTTCTCGACGGCGTCCTCGAAAGTGACCGCAGGTTCGGTATCACCCTGATCGAGCGCGGCAACGAGGTTGGCGGCGGTGACCAGCGCTGCGACGTGGGGACCCTGGTGAGGGTCTCGGGTGTCGCTGATCTCGACGAGGGGCACCGTGCCGTTGTCGTGGCCGGGTTGGAACGAATAAACGTGGTGAAATGGCTGGCGGACGATCCCCACCCGTGGGCAGAAGTCGTTTCCGCACCGGATGGCGAATCGGATGATGAGGCAGGTCTCCTCGCCGAAGCGAAACGCATGCTGGAGAGAGTCATGGCGCTGGCCTCCGAGTTGGGTGCCGACACGGCGGAGGTCGATCTCTCCGTCGCCGACGATCCGTCGATCGGTTCATTTCAGCTCGCCGCACTCAGTCCGGTCACCGCGTTCGACTCCCAGAGGATGCTCGAGGCACCAACGCCGGAGGAGAGGCTCAGGTTGGTGATAGACGCCCTCGCCGACAGAGTGGAAATCCTCAAGACGAGGCTGGCCGGGGGCTGAACCCTTCCGGACCGAGACCATGAGCACACCTTCGCTGCGCGATCCCGTCGTCCGTTCCGGTCTTCGCCTCATCTTCAGGTCGTTGGCGCGATATCGGCGTGATGCGGCCCTGTCGATCGCAAGCGCCCTGGTGTGGATGGTGCTCGTGGTTGCCGCTCCATATCTGGAGAAGATCGTCATCGATCGTGCTGTGACTGCCGGCAGGCGCGACCTGTTGGCTCCACTGATTGTTCTGATCCTCAGTGCGGGAGCAATCAAAGCACTGGGTATCGGCGGACGGCGCCTGTTCGCATTCCGGCTCTCTTTTCGAGCCGAGACCGATCTACGCAACCGCATCTTCGAACACATTCAGCGGCTCACGTTTGCGTTCCACGACGAGACGGCCACCGGCGAGGTGATGGCACGGGCGTCCAGCGACCTGTCCCAGGTGCGTCTGATCTTCGCGATGCTGCCGATAACGATCGCCAACATTGCCATGTTCATGGCGGTGGGCGCGATGCTGATCGTTCTCGACCCGTTGCTCGGTCTCATTTCCGGGCTGGCGATCCCCACTCTCGGCGTCATGGCGTGGATCTATGCACGTCTCGTGTTGGGTGCTTCGTTCGAGGTGCAGCAGCGGCTCGCAGACATGAGTTCGGTTGTTGAGGAGGGCGTCTCGGGAATAAGAGTGGTCAAGGCGTTTGGCAAGGAAGAGCGTGAGGTCGGTCGCGCCGCCCACGTTGCCGAGCGGATCTTCGCCAAGACGATGGAACTCGTCCGGCACCGGGCCAACTTCATGCCCGCTTTCGAACTCATACCCACCGCAGCGTCGGTGGCAGTGCTGTGGATCGGGGGCCTGCGAGTCATCGACGGAGTGATGACTCTCGGGGATTTCGTCGCCTTCAGCCAGTATCTCGTTGTCTTGGTGTTTCCGCTGAGAATCACCGGGTGGTTCTTTGCGGAGCTCCCCAGATCTGCCGCGGCGGCATCTCGGGTGGTTCAACTGCTTCGGACCGATCCTGTGATCGCCGATCCGGCTGACCCGTCGCCGCTGCCACCGGGCGGGGGGGAAGTGCGCTTGTCGGGTGTGGAGTTCTCGTACCCGGGCGGTCCGCCGGTGCTCGACGGCATCGATCTCACGATCCCGGCAGGTACCTCGATCGCGGTGGTGGGCAACACCGGTTCCGGGAAGTCGACCCTTGCCTATCTGGTTCCCAGGTTCTACGACCCGCTGAGGGGCCAGGTCTTCCTGGATGGCGTCGACATCCGCAAGCTCAGGCTCGACACCTTGCGCGGCAGCGTCGCCGTCGTCTTCGAGGACACGTTCCTGTTCTCTGCGTCGATACGGGACAACATCGCGTTTGGGGCGCCCGACGCAGCCGATGAGCAGGTTCGTCTTGCGGCTCGGCTCGCCCATGCCCACGACTTCATCTCGGAGTTGAAAGATGGCTATGACACGGTGGTCGGCGAACGAGGATCGTCGATTTCGGGTGGGCAACGTCAGAGAGTTGCCCTGGCGCGGGCCCTGATGCGGGACCCGAGAGTCCTCATCCTCGACGACGCCACCAGTTCGGTGGATGCCGCGACGGAGGCCGAAATCAGGGAGTCGTTGCGGACCGTCATGGAGGGGCGGACGACGATCATCATCGCCCACCGCACGTCCACACTCTCCATGGCCGATCGCGTGGTCGCGATCGATGCCGGAAAGGTCCTGGCAACCGGAGCACACCAGGAGTTGATGGAAACGGTGCCCCGCTACCGGGAGATCCTCGCCGAGGCCGGTGTCCGGCCATGATGTGGGCTCGATACGGCACCGATGACCGGGTCGAGGGAGCGCTCTCCCTGCTCCGCCGGGCTGCCCGGGAGGGGCGCGATCTACGAAGACCGGCTCTCGGGGCCGTGGCGGCCGCTGTCGCCGCCACCGGGGCTCGTCTTCTCGGTCCGCTCGTGGTCCGCAACGGTGTGGATCTCGGCATCATCGCCGGGGATCGCACCGCCGTGGCCAGATCAGCCCTCGCGTACATCGGTCTGTTCGTCATCCAGTATGCAGCGGCACGCTGGTCCCTTTATGCCGTGACGTCGGTGGGCGAGCGGTATCTGCGGCGAATGAGGGTCA
>JBFJTO010000126.1:0-4956 GCA_041625295.1 Acidimicrobiia bacterium
CTGGCAACGGCGTTCCCCCAGCTGGCTGGTACCGGGCAGGCTTTCGTCGCCGGAGTCGTGTCTGGCACGATCGAGAAGGCATGGTGGCTCCTACTCCTCCTCGGGGTGTTGAAGGTCGTTGCCACCACGGCGACTCTCGGTGGAAAAGGCGCCGGCGGCATCTTCATGCCCAGCCTCTTTATCGGTGCTTCCGTGGGTGCGGCCTTTGCCCAAGTGGCTTCCTCGTTGTGGACGACCTCGCCAATTGCTCCCGGAGCCTTCGCGCTGGTCGGGATGGCAGCCACTTTTTCCGCGGTGGCCAGGGCTCCCCTCACCGCCATCCTCATAGTCTTCGAGACAACCGGCGACTACGGCATGGTCATCCCGCTCATGTTGGCAACGACGCTGGCAACCTATCTGGCCAACCGATTCCACCCAGAAAGCGCCTATACCGCTCCTTTGGTAAGGATGGGTATCCACCCGGTGAGGTTGGGAAGACTCGACCTGCTGGACACCGTCACCGTGGGCGATGTTGCCAAGAGAGATGTGCCTTCGGTCACCGAAGACACGCGTCTCGCCGACGCGGCTGCCAGTTTGAGGATGGCCCGATCGCATGGCATGCCGGTTGTCGATGACGTCGGCAACTTGATCGGCCTTGTCTCAGACACCGACATCGGCCAATTGGCCGTCACGGATCCAGATGAAGTCGTTGCATCGGTTATGACGCGAAATCCGGTAACGGTCACGCCCCGAACGACCGCTTCCGAAGCAATGGCGCGTATGGCATCTCTCAGCGTCGGGAGACTCCCGGTCGTCGACGCCCAAAACCCACGCCAGCTCATTGGGATGTTTGGCCGAGCTGAGGCCGTCGCCGCGTATCACTTCGCCCTCGGAACCGCTGCCCGCGACAAGTTGAACTCAGAAGAGCATGCTCTTCAGCAAGCTCCTTCGGCGAGGTTCTACGAGCTGCACGTCGAGGCCGGATCGCCCGCAGAGGACAGAGAAATCCGGGACCTGGCCTGGCCCGAGGGCTGCCTGGTCGTATCTGTTCAGCGCGGTCCAGAGATACTTGTGGCCGAAGGTGATGTCCGGTTGCGTCCATTCGACTCCGTCACGGTCTTCGGTCGTCCGGAACTTCGAGACCAGATCGTCTCTCTCCTCGGCGCCCACCCCTTGTCATGACTCGGTGCGGGTGCGGCCCTGTCCCGGGCGCGACTCCCGACCCCTTCGCCGTTCGGATGACGGCGCGCTTCCGACACCACAGCACGTTGGACTGAACCCGGCCCTCCCCTATTAGCCTCGAAATCGAGACCGCCAGAAGGAGCTTCATGAACAGCGAGGTGACCATCCGCACCGAGCGGCTGACCAAGCACTACGGACAGGTCCATGCCCTCGTCGACCTGGATCTCGATGTCAGGGCCGGTGAAGTTTTCGGTTTTCTGGGACCGAACGGTGCCGGCAAGACGACAGCCATTCGCACGATGCTGGATGAGATCCGGCCCACCGCCGGAAGGATCTCGATACTCGGCATGGACGCCCACACCCAGACGGTGGCGATTCGCCACAGAATCGGTTACGTGCCGGGTGACTTGGCGATGTATCCCAACCTCACCGGCCACGACACGCTGACATACTTCGCCAACCTGCGCGGTGGTGTCGACTGGAAGCACGTCGGTGAGCTTGCCGATCGGCTCGACGCCGATCTCACGAAGAAGGTCGGCGACCTGTCATCGGGAAACCGCCAGAAGGTGGGACTCATCCAGGCCTTCATGAACCGTCCCGAGGTGCTGATCATGGATGAACCAAGCTCCGGTCTCGACCCCCTGGTGCAGCGTGAGTTCCAGGCGATGATGCGTGAGGTCGCTTCCGAAGGGCGGACCGTGTTCCTGTCCAGCCACACGCTGTCGGAAGTTCAGAGAGTGGCCGACCGGGTTGGAATCATCCGCCACGGACGCTTGATCGCCCTCGAGTCGGTGTCAGACCTGCGCTCAAAGGCCATCCGCACCATCGATCTCGAATTCGCCACTCCGGTGCCGGCACAGATTCTGAAGGCGGTGCCGGGTGTCCGGGAGGTCTCCGTCGAGGACCACCGTGCGGTGCTCTCCTTCGATGGGAAGATGGCGGCGCTGCTGAAGACTGTCCACGAGTACGACGTCGTTGACATCACGACGCGTGAGGCCGACCTCGAAGAGATCTTTCTGGCTTTCTACCGGGATGAGGCTCCAGCGACGTGATGTTGGCCACTGTCTTCGCAAAGACCACCCGCGACAGGTGGAAGGGTGTGGTTGTCGCCAGTATCAGCCTCGCCCTCTTACTGCTCATGGCAATGGCCGTGTATCGAGACATCGACCTCTCCATATACACCCAACTCCCCCAGACCTTTCGCACTCTCCTGGGCATCCCCGAAGCCGCCGATGCGGCAAGCCTGGGAATCAGCGTCCTGTACGGTCTCTACGGAGCAATGACGCTGGCGGGCCTGGCGATCTCGATGGGAGCGACATCGATCGCAGGAGAGGAGCGCGCCGGCACGATTGGCCTACTCCTTGCCAACCCCAAGAGCCGGACTCACATCCTCGCCTCGAAGGCAACTTCGATGGTGCTTCTCACGGGCTTGGGCACGGCGGGTCTGTGGCTGTCTGCCATCGTCGTGCCGGCCATTCTCGATGTGAGCATCTCCGGACTCCACATCGCCGCCTATGCGGTTCACATACTCATGAATGCGCTGTTCTATGGCTTTCTGGCCATGGCGATCGGGGCGTGGACGGGCCGGCGCGGACTTGCCTCGGGCGTCTCTGCAGGCGTGATGGTCCTTTCCTACCTGGCGGTTGGCCTCTTCCCGCTCCTTCGCGGGTGGGAGAGCGCTGCCAAAGCGTTTCCCTGGTATTACTTCGATGCCAGCAAACCGATACTCAACGGCGTGGATCCCGGCCACCTTGGCGTGCTGATCGGCGGCGCGGTCGCGCTTGCGACGACTGCTTGGATCGGTGTGGGGCGGCGCGACCTCCAGAGTCCAAATACCGGCGTGACCCTTCTCGACCGCCTCAGAACCCATCCGTTGACAAAGAAACTGATCGACCGTCTGGCCGGATCGACCCGCGTGTCCCGGATCTGGATCAAGACCGCGTCGGAGTACCAGGGAATGCTCATCATCACCGCGTACTTGATGTTCATCGTCATGGGTGTGTTGATGGGTCCTCTCTATTCCCTCATGGACACGACGCTTCTCCGCTATGTGGATCAAATGCCCAAGGCCCTGTTGGCTTTCGTGGGCGCGGCGGGCGGTGACATGACAACCGCAGAGGGCTTCTACCAGGTCGAGACCTTCGGATTGATGGCCCCGATAGCAGTGATGGTCGTGGCGATCACGATCGGCGCCAATGCTCTGGCCGGGGAGGAGGCTCGCCGGACCATGGGTCTTCTGCTCGCCAATCCCATCAGACGCTCGACGGTCGTGCTCGAGAAGGCGGCCGCGATGGCCCTCCACGCGGCGATCGTGGGCTTTGCCACCTTCTCGGGCGTGTGGGTGGGCTCCGTATTGGGGGGCCTGGGCATGCGAGTCGGCAACATCGCGGCAGCGGCGGCGCTGGCAACACTTCTCGGTCTCGTTTTTGGTGGGCTCGCCCTTTGTCTGAGCGGTGCCACCGGGCGGATGAGATTCGCGACGTTCGGAGCGATAGGTGCCGCCGTGTCTTTCCACGTCGCCACATCCATGGTGGCATTGAACGATCGCCTGGTCGGCATCGCCAGGTGGTCCCCATTCCACTACTACCTGTCGAGCGACCCCCTCAACAACGGCATGAATTGGCGTCATGCCGCAGTCCTAACTGCTCTGGCAGCCGTCCTCGTCGCGTTTGCCGCCACCGCATTCCAAAGACGGGATCTCAGACAAACGGCCTGAAATGACGCTTCAGCAGGCCACACACATGGCGCCCGGTGTCGGTACATTCAATGTCAGAACGGGGCGGGGAACCCGAAGCAAGACCCTCCGTCCCTGGAGGGAGGCTGAGTTCAGATGAAGAACCTTTCACTGGTTATGAAACTTCAGGCGGTGGTGTTCGCCGCCTATGCACTGGCGTTCGTGTTGTTGCCCGACTTCACGCTCGACACCGTGTTTGGCTGGAGCGGCGTAGACCTCTTCTGGCCGAGAGGCGTAGGAGTGGCTTTCGTTGGCTTGGCTTGGCTCGCATACAACGTGGCCACCAACATCGAGTCTCGTGTAGACCTGGTGTGGCCACTCTGGGCGGTACCAGCTCTGTATGTGGTCGTGTTCGTGTGGATGAGGGCCGCCGATTCATATCAGGGCACTGACGCCTTCTGGTGGACCTCGATAGTGGTCACCGGCGCCTTCACGCTCGCCATCGGGTGGTTTCGCATGGCCGCCGAGAGGTCCGCTGTCTAGGGAGGTGGAAAGCGCGGGTCCTGGAGCGGCGGAATTCTCGATCGCTAGATGCCCCGGGCGGGGGCAGGCTCTCGGACCAGCCAATCCTTGATCTGGCTCAGCAGTTTTCGGATCTGCCAGACCGAGGGTCGTGACCGGCTTTCGTCGTGTATCTGCCCCTCCGATGCCAGCGGAACCGAGAGAACGAAGTGAGTTCTGCCCCGGTATCGCCGGTATGAGACTTGGCAGTCCATGTGGTCGCACAAGGATTTCACGACCGCAAGGCCAAGACCCACATGTCCGCTGCCTGCCTGAGGGTCCCGATACGCAAAGCGTGTGAACAGTCTGCTCTCTTCTGAGGCGGGAACACCGGGACCTTGATCCGCGACGTCGCAGATATAGCGACCGTCGCGAACATAACCGGTGACCGTCACCTGAGGTTGACCGTGACGATGGGCATTCACCAAGAGGTTGCGAAGGATGTGCCGGAACCGCTGTGGGTCGACATTGATCCGCGCCGGTTGGCAATCGACGCCGACTTTGGCACCGAGAAGAAAGAGGAAGTCGATGACGGGAGCCATCTGATCGACGAACTCGGA
>JBFJTO010000127.1:0-4922 GCA_041625295.1 Acidimicrobiia bacterium
GCGACCTGGTGGAAAACCTGGCATCGAGGGGCCCCCACACGATTGTGTCGGTGTCCTGCGATGCAGCCAGCTTTGCGAGAGACGCCCGGCTGCTGGTCGAGAAGGGCTATACCCTCGACTGGGTGCAGCCAGTCGACATGTTTCCCCAGACCCCTCACGTGGAGGTGGTGGGACGGTTTGCCCGTCCATGAATGAGCGTTTGGTGTTCTCACCTGATACCTTGCCGCCCAAGGAGCACGCATGTTGGTTTCGATGACAATCAACGGATCTCTCGTCGACGCCGACGTGGAACCGCGCACGCTCCTCGTGCACTTCATTCGCGAACATGCCGGTCTGTTGGGAACTCAGATCGGCTGTGACACCTCGTCGTGCGGCGCCTGCACGGTCCTCTGGGACGGAAAGACGGTCAAGTCGTGCGCGGTGCTGGCAGTACAGGCGGACGGGGCGGAGATCACGACCATCGAAGGTCTGGCGACCGAGGGCTCCCTCCACCCGGTCCAGGAAGGCTTCTGGGAGCGCCACGGACTCCAGTGCGGCTTCTGCACTCCGGGAATGATCATGTCGGCGGTGGGTCTGCTCGATGTCGTGCCGGAGCCGACCGAGGATCAGATCCGACATGCCATCGATGGAAACCTGTGTCGGTGCACCGGATATCACAACATCGTCAGGGCCATCGAATTCGCATCGGCACGAATCCGCGGTGTCGAACCTGATCCCCCCGATTGGCTCGAGAAGTGAGGAATCCGGGTGTATCCGCGACCATTTGAGTATCTGGCTGCGCAGTCCCTCGACGATGCCATCAGGGAGCTTTCCAACTCCGACTACGGCAAGGTCCTGTCGGGTGGGATGAGTCTGATTCCGATGATGAAGCTTCGGCTGCTCTCACCCGACCTGGTGGTCGACATCGGTCGTGTCGAGGGACTCGGCGGGATCAACGACACCGGCACAGGTGTCGAGGTCGGTGCATTGGTGCGCCACGCCGAAACCGCGGTCTCGCCAATGCTGCCCGAGGCGCTGAGGAACGCCGCCGCCTGGACCGGTGATGTCCAGGTTCGCAACCGGGGCACGACCTGCGGAGCTCTCGCTCACGCGGACATGGCCGCCGACCAGACCGCCGCCGTGCTGGCTCTGGGTGGGGTGATGCTCGTGCGCGGGCAAGACGGGGCGAGGGAGATTCCCGCCGAGGAGTTCTTCGTCGATGCTCTCACCTCAGCCCTGGGTCCGGCCGAGGTTCTCGTGGCCGTTCGCATCCCGCGCACCGAAGGAGGCTCTGCGTACCGCAAACTCGGCCGCCGGGGAGGCCATGCCGATTTTGCCGTCGCCGGCGCCGCAGCCTGGGTCGAGATGACCGATGGTGTCGTTTCCGACGCCAGGGTGGCTCTCACCGGGGTGGGGTTGCGGGCCGAACTCGCCAGGGTTACCGCCGATGCGTTGGTTGGAACCGATGGGAGCCCGGTTGCGGTCGAAAACGCCGCGTCACTCGTGGACCAGGATGTCCCCATGATCGAGGATCTGTTCGGATCGGTCGAATACAAGGCTCATCTGGGCAAGGTGATGGCTCGTCGGGCCATCCTCGCCGCCGTCGAAGCTGCCTGATCAGGTCGTTTCGACACTCAAACCTGCCCGTTTCCAGGCCAGGATCCCCCCGGAGAGGTTCAACACGTTGTCGTAATGGGCTCGCTTGATCAGGACGTTGGTGGCGTGGGCCGAGCGGTTGCCGGAACGGCAATAGAGGACAACCGTGCGGTCCCTGGGGAGATCGCGCCACCAGTCGCCGAGCAGGGACAGCGGCCGCAGCTGGGCGCCGCCGATGCGATTCTCCGCCCATTCGTTGGCTTCACGGATGTCGAGGAGAAGAGCGCCGCCGTCGACGAGGTCGGCGACCTCATCGACGGAGATACTGGGAACTCGGGGCAGGTTGTGTTTCAACACCGGAGGGCAGCGTAAACGGATGGGAGCCGGTCCGGAGCCCCGGGGAGGCAGGTAGCCTCGCGCCGTGATTCTCCGATGAACCGCGCGCTGGCGGCATCCCTTCTGCTGGTTTCCACGATGTTCGGCGTGGCCGATCCGATCACGGTATGGGAGACCGGGGGACTGGCTGATGACACTGTGGCGGCAGTGAACCAAGCTGCCCAACTGAATGGGGCCTCGGTGTCGATTGTTCACACCGGAACCATGCGGTTGATGGGCGTGACCAGGAATGGCGTCGATATTCAGCGGCCCGAGCCTGGCTTTGGATATCCGATGGCCGTCGCTCTGGTCTCTCCGATGGGCACGGGGGCCATCTCCGAAGCGCTCGGCGATCGATCGGTGGTGATGTCGGAGCGTTCGGCAGCACTTCGGGGCGCCCAGCCGGGAGATGTGCTCGAGTTGGAGGGATGGAACGGCGAAACGATCGGTTTCACGATCGGCGCGCTGGCGCCGGATTCGACTATTTATTGGAGTGAGATCCTTTTGTCGGCCGAGGGAGCGGCATCGCTTGGATTCGACCGCCCGTCCGGGGCCATCGTGTGGGGGGCGCAGGACGTCGGCGTTGCTGCGTTCACGCTTCGGGCCCTGATCCCCGCGGATCGACCGATTCGGGTCCATGTACCCGGCGAAGAGGTGGATCGCCGCGATACGCCGCTGCCCACGATCCTGGTGAAGGAGAGGTTTGGCGAATTCTCTTTTCGACCAGGTGACGGGGATCTCATCGACATCGAACAGGCCTGGGTGGATCGCAACATCGTCACGGTGACGCTGCCCATCCTGGGAGAGTTCCAATGCCACCGTGCCATGGTTCCCTACCTGCGCAGCGCCATCGCCGAGGTGGAGTCTCAGCGGATCGGCTGGCTGATCGATTCAGCCGACTTCCAGAGAGCCGGCGGCTGTTTCAACGCCCGGCTGATGCGTGGCAGCGACAGCGGATACTCACTGTCACGGCATGCCTGGGGTATCGCTGTGGACATCAACCCCTCGACCAATGCTTATGGCGATCCGGTGCTGCTACCCGAGCGGATCGGCAACGTGCTCCGGAGCTGGGGATTCGTGTGGGGGGCAGGTTGGATGGTGCCTGACGGTATGCACTTCGAGTGGGCGAGGATTCCAGGTGAGATCACCCCCCACGAATGCAGCGACTATCAACTCTCTCGTGGTGACGGGGTATGGATCGTGTCGCTGAGATCTGTCGCATGTCGCCTGTGATGGGTGAGAAACTCCCGTCCGAACACATCGCCGCGGCCACAGTGGTGCGCGTGTCGGGTTCGGCCCCGCGTCCGGTCGGTTCGAAGCTGTTCGTGTTTGCCGATGGGACCATGAGAGGTTCTGTCTCCGGTGGATGCGTCGAGAACGATGTGATCGTGCGCGCCGGAGAAGTGGCCCGGATCGGGTCGCCCTCCCTGGTCGAGTACGGCATCTCCGACGATGATGCGTTCGCGGTTGGCCTCGCTTGCGGCGGAACGATCCAGGTTTTCATCGAGCCGATGATTTCGGCGGTTCCAACCCACGGCGCCAGAATCACCGTGATCGAGGGTGTTGGCGCCGGATCCTCCGCGGTTCTCGATCTGCCCTCCGGAAGCGTCGATGGCGAGCTTCCTTCCTCGATCCGGGAGCGAGTTTTCGACGATGCTCGTGCGCTGATCGCCGCCGAGGAGAGCGCTGCCGTGGACTATGAGGATGCGTCGGTGTTCATCGACGTTTTCGTGCCCGCCCCTCGACTATTCATCTTCGGGGCGACCGATATAGCGCAGGCTCTTTGTGCTCACGCGTATCGACTTGGCTACCGGGTTGTGGTCAGCGATGCCAGACCTGCATTCGTGAGCGCGGACAGGTTCCCGGACGCCGAGGCGTTGCTGGTTGGTTGGCCGGATGCGCTCGCCGGCGAATTGAGCTTCGATGCCCGCAGCTTTGTGGTGGTTCTCTCTCACGACTCCCGATTCGAAGATCCACTGTGGCCGCTGGTTTTGAGTTCGCCCGCCCGCTACATCGGTGCCATGGGAAGCCGGCGCACGAGTGAAGATCGTCTCCGGCGCCTGGGCGAGGCCGGCATCGTTGGTGGTGAGCGAATCCATGGACCTGTCGGGTTCGACATCGGCGCCCGTACCGCCGGTGAGATGGCGATTTCCATTCTCTCCGAGATGACCATGGCGAGGTACGGTCGCAGCGGTTCGCTGCACGGTGCGGTCCGACGGCTGGGAAGGAACACTTGACGTGATTGCAGCAGTGATTCTCGCCGGTGGCGGCTCCAAGAGGTTGGGCAGGGCGAAGCAGGTCGAACCATGGGGGGATGCGACCCTGTTGGGTCACGTCGTGACCGCCGTGAAGGCACTTCCCGTCGAGGAGGTCTGGGTGGTCCTGGGTGCAGAGCTCGACAAGATTCTCGCGGCCGTGGACCTGGAGGATTGTGGCGTCATCGAGAATCCCGAGTGGGAGGAGGGAATCGCCTCATCGCTCCGGGTGGGACTCGACGCAATCACCCAACTCTCCCGAGCCGATCACGCCCTCATCGTGCTTGGGGACCAGCCCGATGTTCCGGCCGATGTCGTGGATGCACTCATCGACGCTCAGAGACGCAGCCATGCCCTTGCGGTGGTTCCCAAATACAGATATGCGCCTGGAAACCCCATTCTCGTCGATCGGGCGCTGTGGCCCCGCCTCATGTCCCTCGAAGGCGATCACGGTGCCAAGCGACTCCTGCAAGCCCATCCGGAGTGGGTCGAAGAGGTGTGGTTCGAGCGTCTCCCGCCCCGCGATGTGGACACGCCTGCCGACATCGACGAACTCAGGCCCAGACACTGATGGGGACGGTTGCGACGTCGGTCGGCTGGGCAAGCATGGTCAGGGTGGAAAACGCTATTGTCAGCGCCCCGTCACTGTGGAGGAAGAAGGGGTGCGATGGCGTCGATAGGTGAGTTGGCCTCGATCTCGCTCGCAGATGCGAGAAA